>CAZFXH010000297.1:0-5367 GCA_964522905.1 uncultured Anaerolineaceae bacterium | reverse complement strand
TCGCGATCGTCGGCAAGGGCGTGTGCTTCGACTCGGGCGGCATCAGCATCAAGCCATCCGACAAGATGGAAGAGATGAAGATGGACAAGACGGGCGCCTGCACGGTCCTCGCCGTGATGGAGACCGTGGCGCGCCTGGCGCCCGGGACACCGTTGCTTGGCCTGGCGCCGGCGGTCGAGAACATGCCGGGTCCGCGCTCGACCCGGCCCGGCGACATCGTCACCGCGCTGAACGGCAAGAAGGTCGACATCACGAACACCGACGCCGAGGGCCGGCTCATCCTCGGGGATGCGCTGACCTACGCCGAGCGGCTGGGCGCCACGCATCTCGTCGATGTTGCGACGCTGACCGGTGCCGTGGCCCGGGCGCTCGGGCACCTCGTGACCGGAGCCTTCGGTCAACCGCAGGACTGGTACGACCAGGTGGCGGCCGCGGGCGACCGTGCCGGCGAGCGCTACTGGCAGCTGCCCCTGATCCAGGACTACATCCCCGACATGGACAGCTGGTACGCCGACTTCCAGAACTCGGGCTCACCGGAGGGCGGCCTGGTAAAGAGCGGCCTGTTCCTGCGCGAGTTCGTCACCAGGCCATGGGTCCATCTCGACATCGCCGGCACCGCGTACTACCGCAAGGCGCTGCCGTTCGCCCCGCGCGGCGCGACCGGGGTGTCGCACGCGACCCTGGTGGAGCTCGCCCTGGCCGGTCGGGCCTGAGCGCGGCCGCGTCCGTTCGAACGCGAGCGACGTGGAGCCCCTGAGCCTGATCCTCGGCGTGGCCGGGGCGGCGCTCGGGGTGACCGCCGACCGCTTCGCGACCCGCTGGCCCGAGCACGACGAGGAGCATCCGCCCGGGCGACGGGTCGATTGGCGAACGGCCTTGTGCGGTGTCGTGGGCGGGGTGGCCCTGGGCCTCCTCCCGATCCGCTTCGGCGGCGACCCACTGGCACTCCTCGTGTTCGGCGCGTGGGTCGTGACGCTGATCGTGGGCCTGGCCACCGACTTCGACCAGCGGTTGCTCCCCGATGAGCTGACCCTGCCTGTCGTCCCGATCGCCCTGCTGTATGCCGTCTCGGGGCTCAACCCGCTGGTGGGCGGGCGTCTCGGAGAGGCCGTGCTGGCGGCCGTCGCGATCCCGGCGGTGCTGTATCTGCCGTCGATCCCGTTCGGGGCAGGGGCGTTCGGGATCGGCGACGTGAAGATGCTGGTGGGGACCGGCCTGTTGCTCGGGGGCGATCGGGCGCTGAGCGGCACGATCTTCGGGCTGCTCCTCGCTGGCGTGGTGCTGCTCGTGCTGCTGGTGACGCGCCGGATCGGGCGGAAGTCGTATGTCCCGTTCGGGCCGTTCCTGATCATCGGGGCGCTGTGGGCGGTGCTGATCCGGACCTGAGACGCCCGCGTGAGCGGGCTGGCGTCGTCTGCCATGCGACAAGAAAGCGTCGACGCGCCCGCGCGGGCGCGATCCGACCGCCTCGACCAGCTGGCGTCGTCTGCCACGCGACGCCGAGCGTCCGAAGCGCCCGTGGGCGCCCGATCCGACCGCCTCGACCAGCTGGCGTCGTCTGCCACGCGACGCCCGGCCGCGTCGGGTCTTGGTGCCACGCCTTCGCGAGGGCTACGCGCGTCCGGCGAGATCGCCCACCCGCCGGTGCGCCGCGTCCCAACTAAACGCGGACTAAACGCCGCCAGACCGTTGACACCGCTCGGACCGGAAGCGCATTCTGTCCCGACCTCGCCGTAAACCGGTTTAGCCCCTTGACCTGCAACGTGCCCGTGCAGTCCTGGAGGGACTCCGCGGACGTCGCTGCCGTCGTGATGGGCCCCGACCGGCGCTCGCCTCGGAGGTTCGTCGATGCACTCCCCGTCCCGTCAGGCCCGCCGCCCGGGCATTCGGTCTCGCTTGGTCGCGCTCGTTGGGAGCGTGGTCCTGCTGGCCGGCCTCGTGCCCGCGGCAGCCGTCGTTCCCGTCCTTGCGTCGCACACGGTGGCGCCCACGAACGTGACGATCGCGGGCAGCCTGCAGAGCGAGCTCGGCTGCTCCGGGGACTGGCAGCCGGAGTGCGCCTCCACGCACCTGGCGTACGACGCGAACGACCAGGTCTGGCAGGGCACGTTCGCCGTGCCCTCCGCGGCCACCCCGTACGAGTACAAGGCGGCGCTCAACGACTCGTGGGACGAGAACTACGGCGCCAACGCCGTGTTCAACGGCGGCAATATCGGCCTGACGGTCGGCGACGCCAACGCGACGAAGTTCTACTACTCCCACGCGACGCATTGGGTCACGAGCAGCCGGAACGCGTCGATCGCGACCGCAGCCGGCAGCTTCCAGAGCGAGATCGGCTGCTCCGGCGACTGGGCGCCGGACTGCCTCCGCTCATGGCTGCAGGATCCGGACGGCGACGGCGTCTACACCTTCTCGAGCGACGCCATCCCGGCCGGTAGCTACGAATTCAAGGTCGCGCTCAACGAGGCCTGGGACACGTCGTACCCCGCGAGCAACGTGCTCTTCCAGGTGGGTGCGGCCGGCGATACGGTCACGATCACCTACACCGCCGCGACCAACGCCGTGGATGTGCAGGTGGACGGCGATCCGCCGCCGCCACCCGCGACGACGGTCGCGCTCGTCGGCAGCCTCCAGGACGAGCTCGGCTGCCCGGGCGACTGGCAACCCGAATGCGCAGCCACGGAGCTGACCCTCGGCACGGACGGCGTCTGGCGCGGCGACTTCACGGTGCCCGCCGGTTCCTGGGAGTACAAGGTCGCCCTGAACGACTCGTGGGACGTGAACTACGGCGCCGGAGCGACCAACAACGGCGCGAACATCGCGCTTACCCTGGCGGCCGAGACCTCCGTCCGGTTCTACTTCGACGGCACGACCCACTGGGTCACGAGCAACCGCAACGCCACGATCGCCACCGCCGCCGGGAGCTTCCAGAGCGAGATCGGCTGCCCTGACGACTGGGCGCCCGACTGCCTCCGCTCGTGGCTCCAGGACATCGACGCGAACGGCGTCTACACCTTCGTCACGGACGACATCCCGGCGGGGGACTACGCCTTCAAGGTCGCCCTGGACGAGGCCTGGACGACCTCATTCCCGGCCAGCGACATGGCGTTCACCGTCGCCGATGGCGATACCGTCACCTTCACGTACACGGCGTCGACCAACGACGTGACCGTCGACGTCCAGGGCGACGATCCACCCGATCCCGCGGACGAGGCCCTCGCCCTTCGGTCCCTGCGCGACGACCTGACCGACGAGGTCTTCTACTTCGTCCTGCCCGACCGCTTCGACAACGGCGACGAGACCAACGACGAGGGCGGCCTGACCGGCGACCGGCTCAGCACGGGCCTCGATCCCGCAGACAAGGGTTTCTACCACGGCGGCGACATCGCGGGCCTGCTGGACCGGCTCGACTACATCGAAACGCTCGGGACGACCGCGGTCTGGATGGCCCCGATCTTCAAGAACCGGCCGGTCCAGGGCGCAGGCGCGGACGCCTCCGCGGGCTACCACGGCTACTGGATCACCGACTTCACCCAGATCGACCCGCATTTCGGCACGAACGCCGAGCTCGAGGCGTTCGTCGACGCCGCCCACGACCGCGGCATCAAGGTCTTCTTCGACATCATCACGAACCACACGGCGGACGTGATCGACTACGCCGAAGGCACCTACGCCTACCGCAACAAGGCGAACTTCCCGTACGTGGACGCCGACGGCAACGAATTCGACGACCGCGACTACGCCGGCACGGCCACGTTCCCGGCCATGAACCTGGACGGCTTCCCGTACGACCCGGTCTTCCGCACGACCGCGGACGAGACCGTCAAGTCACCGGCCTGGCTGAACGACCGCACGATGTACCACAACCGCGGCGACTCGACGTTCGTCGGGGAGAGCGCCGAGTACGGCGACTTCATCGGTCTGGACGATCTCTTCACGGAGCGTCCGGAGGTCGTCGACGGGATGATCGACATCTTCGAGACGTGGGTCACGGACGTCGGCATCGACGGCTTCCGGATCGACACGGCCAAGCACGTCAACATCGAGTTCTGGCAGCAGTTCGGACCGGCCCTCCAGGCCCACGCGGCCACCGAGGGCAACGACGACTTCTTCATGTTCGGCGAGGTGTTCGACTCGAACCCCGCGTTCATGGCGCGCTACACGACGGAGGGCCAGCTCCAGGCCACCATCGACTTCGCCTTCCAGAGCCGTGCCCAGAACTTCGCGGCCAGCTCCGCTGCGACCGACAACCTGCGCGACCTGTTCGCCCTCGACGATCACTACACGGACGCGGACTCGAACGCCTACAGCCTGCCGACCTTCCTGGGCAACCACGACATGGGCCGCATCGGGCGGTTCATCGCGCAGGCGAACCCCGGGGCATCGGACGACGAGCTGCTGGCCCGCGACAAGCTCGCGCACGCACTCATGTACCTCGTCCGCGGCATGCCGGTCGTGTACTACGGGGACGAGCAGGGCTTCACCGGGGACGGCGGTGACAAGGATGCGCGGCAGGACATGATGCCGAGCGAGGTCGTCTCGTACAACGACGACGACCTCATCGGGACGAGCGCCACGACCGCCGACGCGAACTTCGACACGGGCCATCCGCTGTACACCTTCCTCGGTGATCTCGCCGATCTCAAGGCCGCCCATCCGGCGCTGCGCGACGGTGCCCAGGTCCATCGCTACTCCACGAGCGAGGCCGGCATCTACGCCTTCTCGCGCTTCGACCCGGATCAGGGGATCGAGTACGTCGTCGCCCTTAACAACGCCGAGACGGCGAAGACCCAGACGATCCAGACCTACTCGGCCGACGCCGCCTTCAGCGGCCTCTGGCCGTCTGGTCTGGGCAGCCTGACGTCGAATGGCTCGGGCCAGCTGTCGATCACCGTCCCGCCGCTGTCGGCGGTCGTCTATCGCGCCGACGCGCCTCTCGCCGCCGACTCGGAGGCCCCGAACATCACGCTCTCGGCGCCCGCCGAGGGCGCGACGGTCGTCGGCAAGGTCGAGGTCGGCGCGACCCTATCGGCCCCGGAGTACGCGGACGTCACGTTCGCGGTCAAGGTCGACGGCGCGGCGGACTGGACCGTGATCGGCACGGACGACAACGCGCCGTACCGGGTCTTCTTCGACACGGCCGGCCTCGCCGAGGGCACCCCGCTCGCGTTCAAGGCCGTCGTGCGCGACGCGTCCGGCAACTTCGCGTCCGATTCCGGCACGGCCGTGGTCGGTGCGGTCGCGCCGCCGCCGAGCGGTGGCGGGACGCCGGACTACGCCGTCGTCCACTACCAGCGGCCGGCCGGCGACTACGACGGCTGGGGCTTCCACTTCTGGGGCGACATCGACCAGACGGTCGAGTGGGGG
>CAZFXH010000296.1:0-13800 GCA_964522905.1 uncultured Anaerolineaceae bacterium | reverse complement strand
CTCGGCTACTCACTCAACGAGACCGATCCTGCAAGGCTCGACGAGGCCCGCAAGCTGCTGACGGATCTTGCCCCGCACATCCTTGCCCTCGACTCCGATACCTACCAGGACAAGCTGGCCACCGAAGAAGCCGTCCTGTGCCTCGGATGGACGGGGCCCTTGCTGGAGCTCCGGGACAATCCGGAGACCGCGGACACCGAATACGTCGTCCCGAGCGAAGGCACCCTCTTCTGGCTTGACGTCTGGGTCAAGATGGCGGACGCGCCGCATCCCAACGCGGCCTACGAGTGGCTCAACTGGATCCATGACCCGCAGGTCCAGGCCGCCGAGACCGAGTACAACGGGTACGCCACACCGAACCTCGAGGCCAAGAAGCTGGTCTCGCAGGAGCTGCTCGATGACCCGGCGATCTTCCCGCCGGAGGCTGCCATGGCCAACCTGGAGGGAGCGGACCCGGCGGTCACCGCCGACGAGGGTCGTATCAATCTGTGGGCCGACTTCAAGTCCGCGATCGGTTGATCTGACACGGTTCCTGGCGAAGCTCGATGACGGCGGGGCCCATGCGGGAGTCCAACCGCCGGTCAGGAGTGGCGACCGTGCTGCTCCTGGTTCCGGCGGCGCTCTGGTATGTGCTCCTGCTCGTAGCCCCGCTCGTCATCGTCGTCGTCTTCAGCTTCGGCGACAAGGCTCGCAACGGCGGCTACACGCCCGCGCTCACGACCGCGAACTACGGGGCGGTCCTGCAGCGAACCGATCCCTTCCTCGACAGCCTGCGGCTGGCGACCCTGGGGACGATCCTGGCCCTGCTCATCGCGGTTCCGCTCGCCTACTTCCTGGCCACCCGGGCGGGCGGGCGGAAGGGGCTGCTCGTCCTGTTGTTGATCATTCCCTTCTGGACGAGCTTCCTGGTGCGTGCCTACTCGTGGCTCATCATCCTTGGCCCACGCGGCGCCGCAGGGGCGATCGGCGACCTGGTCGGAGATCCGACCTTCCGGATCCTCGGAACGGACGTCGGCGTCCTCATCGGGATGGTGTATGGCTACCTGCCGCTCATGATCTTCCCGATCTACGTGACAGTCGAGCGGATGGATCGATCGCTCATCGAGGCCTCCAAGGATCTCGGGGCCGCCCGCCTGGCAACGTTCCGCCAAGTGACCCTGCCGATCATCCTGCCGGGCGTGATCACGGGTAGCATCCTGGTCTTCATCCCGATGATGGGCGAGTACGTCATCCCGGCCATCCTCGGGTACGGGCGGACGTTCCTGATCGGCAACGCCCTCGTCCTGGACTTCCTCGAGGCGCGTCACTGGCCAGCCGGATCGGCCAAGGCCGTCGTCCTCATCGCGGTGATGATGGTGTCGATCACCGTCTACATGTGGTTCATGAACCGCGGTCGGAAGGTTCGTGAGGTGAGTGTGACGTGACCGCACCATCCCACGCCCCGGCCCTTTCTGGCACCCGGTCGGCCGAACGTCCGGCTCGTTTTGCAAAGCCCCGGGGCGACCGGTCCGGTCGCATGGTCGAGGGCGCCTTCCGCGCACACGCCGTACTCGTGTACGCGTTCCTCTACCTGCCTATCGTCGTCGTCATCGTCTTCGCATTCAACGCGAACCGTCTCGCGACCATCTGGACCGGCTTCTCGACGGAGTGGTTCGGGGTCGCGCTCGGCAACGGCGTCGTGCGCAAGGCCCTGGGCAACAGCTTCATCGTGGCGTTCTTCACTGCGGGCCTCGCCACTGCGTTCGGGACGATGGCCGCTCTCGGCCTCCAGCGCGTCCCGCGCCCCGTCCGCCTCGTCTTCGACGTCATGACCTACGTCAGCATCATCGTCCCCGAGATCGTCATCGCCCTGGCCACCCTGGTGTTCTTCGCAACGGCATTCGACGTGATCAACCCGATCCTGTCCAGTGGGGAGCCGGGCGCCTTCAAGTTGGGCTTCGGGCATGCGACCATCGTGGCGGCCCACGTCCTGTTCAACACAAGCCTCGTGCTGTTGTTGGTCCGAGCCCGCCTGTCCGGGATGGACCGGACGCACGTCGAGGCCAGCTACGACCTGTTCGCAACCCCGTGGCGGACGTTCCGCCAGATCACCTTCCCGCAGCTGCTGCCCGCCATCGTCGCCGGATACCTGCTGTCGTTCACGTTCAGCTTCGACGACTACGTGATCACTTCGTTCGTGTCGGGACCCGGTTCCTCGACATTGCCTCTCTACGTCTTCGGCCAGGTGAAGCGTGGGGTCAGCCCGGAGACGAACGCTGTCGCGGCGATGATCTTCGCATTCACGATCGGCATCCTCCTGATCGGGCAATTCATCCTCGTACGCAACGCCCGTCGCACCGGGACCCAGGGTTCCGGGTCGTCGATGGCCGGCATCATCACCGAACAGTCCTCCTGACCGCGGCGGCTGCGTGGACGGTTTGCCACTCGACAACGTCGACACCTGGCGCGGCCCGACGGCATCGCAGGCCATGGGATTGACCCTCGCTGCGGCCCGGGCGGTCATCGCGGCTGCCCAGATCGAGGCTCGCACGCTCGGGGTGGCCATGACCTGCGCGGTCGTGGATTCGGGCGACCAGCTCGTGGCCTTCGAGCGGATGGACGGGGCGGACCTCGTCGGGGTCACGCTCGCACGCGACAAGGCGTTCACCGCGCTCGTCAACCGCATGCCGACCCGCGATCTTGCCCCGATCGTCCAGCCCGGGACCGAGTTCTACGGCTACGACTCGATCGCAGGCGGTCGGACGATCGTATTCGCCGGCGGGATGCCGCTCGAGCGACATGGCATCCTGGTCGGCGCGGTGGGCGTCAGCGGGGGCGATGCAGAGCAGGACCAGCAGGCCGTTGACGCGGCCGTGCGGGCGTTCGCCGTAGGCTGAGGTCGCGCCTCCCGGCGGCAGCGGCCGCATCTGCGCCCAGCGGCCATAGCGGCGGCCGACGTTCGTCAATCGACCGCCCGACGGTACGCCCGACGGACGAAAGGCCGCTCGTGCTCCGAATCAGCCGCCCGGCGGTCGATGCGACGAAGGAGCGCCCGCCCGGCGCGGATGCTTCGTCCTTAGCGCCGCTCAGCGTACGGCGATCGCCTTCCGCGCGTCGCCGCGGTCCCGGAGGACCGGCGCGCCGACGCCGGCCGGCCACGGCTACTGGCTTCGTCGCTCAGTCGCGCGCGGCCCCCAAGTGACCTCGATTCAGGCGCTGACGGTCGCCGGCTCCGGCAAGCCCGCGTCGGCGGCCAGCAGGGCCGCCTTGTCGGTGCGCTCCCACGGCAGGTCGAGATCCGGCCGTCCGAATGCACCGTACGCCGCCGTCTGGCGGTAGATCGGCCGGCGCAGGTCGAGCGCCGCGATGATCGACGCCGGGCGCATGTCGAAGTGGCGCGCGATGAGCGCCTGGATGTCCGGGTCGTCGAGCTTGCCGGTCCCGAACGACTCGACCGTGAAGCTGATCGGCCGGGCGATGCCGATCCCGTACGCGACCTCGATCTCGAACCGGTCGGCGAGGCCCGCCGCGACCACGTTCTTCGCGACCCAGCGGGCGGCGTACGCGGCGGAACGGTCGACCTTCGTCGGATCCTTGCCCGAGAAGGCGCCACCGCCGTGACGAGCCATCCCGCCGTACGTGTCGACGATGATCTTGCGCCCCGTCAGGCCGGCATCGCCCATCGGGCCGCCCGTGACAAACCGTCCGGTCGGGTTCACGTGCATGACCGGGTCCGTGTCGCGAAGCTCGCGCGGGATGGTCGGCAGGATCACCGCCTCGACGATGTCAGAGCGCAGCCGCTCGGGACGCACGTCGGGATCGTGCTGAGCCGACACGACCACGGTGCGGACCCGCTTTGGCACGCCGTGCTCGTACTCGACCGTGACCTGGGTCTTGCCGTCCGGCCGCAGGTAGGGCAGCTGGCCGGATTTGCGAACCTCCGCCAGGCGGCGGGCCATGCGGTGCGCCAGCGCGATCGGCAGGGGCATGAGCTCGGGCGTCTCGCGGCACGCGAACCCGAACATCATCCCCTGGTCACCGGCGCCGAGCTCGAAGGCGGAGGCCGAGTCGTCGCGGACTTCGAGGGCCGCGTCGACGCCCTGCGCGATGTCGGGCGACTGGCCCTTGACCGACACGAGCGTGCCGCAGGTCTGGTAGTCGAAGCCGTAGTCGGCACGGGTGTAGCCGATGTCGCGGACCGTGTCACGCACGATGGACTGGAAATCGATGTAGGTTTCGGTCGTGATCTCACCGAGCACCAGGACGAGCCCGGTCGTGGTCGCGGTCTCGCAGGCGACGCGCGCGTCCGGATCGTCCCGCAGGATCTGATCCAGGATCGCGTCCGAGATCTGGTCGCACATCTTGTCCGGGTGACCCTCGGTCACCGACTCGGACGTGAACAGGTACTGCGCGGCGTCGACGATGCTCACTCGAGGTCACTCTCCGTCTTGGGGATTGCCCGGAGGGTATCACCAGAGGCCGCGCGGCCGACACGGGACATTCGTCGGGGTGGGTCAGGCGCCCGCCCGCAGGGCTTCCAGGTCCAGGTCTCGCTCGATGGCGCGAAGCGTCTCGTCGTTGATGACCCCGGCATCTCGCAGGGCGATGACGGCCTCGCGCTGCGAGACGAGCACGGCGTTGCGGATCGCTCGATGGTCCAGGAGCTCCTGCTCGGCCTCGTCGAGTCCCTTCCCGGGGCTCGGCATGACGTGCTCGGCCTCGTGCTCGTATTCCTCGCGCAGCTGGTCGATGAGCGGGAGGTGGTCCGGGTAGTCGTGCTTCAGCTCCTCGAGACGCCGGAGCGCCGATTCGACCGCCGCCAGGCGGGCATGGGTCTCCTCGCCGTTCCCACCGGCCGGCGCGAGGACGCCGAGATGGCGGATGAGCCACGGCAACGTCAGGCCCTGGCCGATGAGCGTGGCCACGATCACGCAGAACGTCAGGAACAGGATGAGGTCACGCGACGGAAAGTCGGCTGGCAAGGCGAACGCGGCCGCCAGCGACACGACGCCGCGCATGCCGGCCCACGCGATGATGAACACGGCGCGGGGCCGCGGATACGGGTCCCGGGCGCGGAGCTTGGCGCTCAGGGAGCGTGGCAGGTACGTCGCCGGGTAGACCCACACGATCCGCGCGACGATCGCGGTGGCGCTCACCGCGAGGCCCAGGCCGAACAGCTCCATCGGATGGTAGTCGACGAGGACGGCCCGAAGGATGGCCGGAAGCTGCAGTCCGATGAGCATGAACACGAACGCGTTGATGAGCCAGATGACCGTCTGCCACACGCCGAAGCCCATGAGCCGCGCATCGGGCGAGAGCACGCGGGCGGCACGCTGGCCCGTGATGAGCCCGGCCACTACCGTCGCGAGGACGCCCGACACGTGGATCTGCTCGGCGGCCAGGTAGGCGGTCGCCGGCGCTAGGAGCGTGAGGATGATCTCGACGATCGGATCGGCCGTCCGATGCAGCGTCCGGGTGACGACCGCGCCCACGATCGCCCCGATGGCCATCCCGCCGGCCCCCACGACGACGAAATCCACGACCGCGTCGACCAGGTCGATGGCGGCGTCGCCGAGCGAGAAGGCCATCGCCCCCGTCCCTGCCGCGGCGACCACAGCCAGCCGATAGGCGATCAGCGCCGAGGCGTCGTTGAGCAGGCTCTCGCCCTCGAGGATCGTCACGATCCGTCGCGGCACCCCAAGACGCCGGAAGACCGCTGTCGCGGCCACCGCGTCCGGTGGTGCGACGATCGCGCCGAGTGCGAAGGCGGCCGCAACCGGCATGCCGGTCAGCTGCTGGGCGACGAAGGCGATGACGGCGGTCGTGAACAGCACCAACCCGATCGCGAGCAGCAGGATGGGCCGGAGGTTCGCCCGGAAGTCCCGGATCGGCGTGAAGTAGGCGGCACCGAACAGGATCGGCGGGAGGAACAAGAGGAAGACGATGTCCGGCGCGAGCACGATGTCGGGCAGGTCCGGCAGCTGGCTCAGCACGATCCCGCCGAGCAGAAGCAGGATCGGGTCGGCGATCCGCAACCGCCGCGCGAGATACGTCAGACCGATCGCGAAGACGAGGGTGACGAAGATGAGCTGGATCGGGCCCAGGTCGTGGGACAGGGCAGGGTCGGTGACGGCGAAGGGCACGGGCGAGATGGCGGGCGTCCGGGCTAGTGGGCAGCGACCCGCGTCCGGCGGGCGCGCCATTTGGCGAGGCCCGGGAGCTTGAGCGGCGGGAGGTCGTCCGCGGGCGTGAACCCGAACACCGCGCCCAGGAACGAGAGCCGTGCTTCGAGCGTGCGCCGGATGGCGTCGGCGCCACGGAACCCATGACCCTCACCCTCGAAGGCGAGGTAGGCGTGCGGGATGCCGTTGGCGGCAAGGGCCGCGACGATCGCCTCGGCCAGGCTGGGCGGCACGACACGATCCTCGAGGCCCTGGAGGACCAGCACCGGGCACGAGATCCCCTCCAGGTGATGGTTCGGGGAACGCTCGCGGTACAGCTCGGCGGCGGCGGGGTACGGCCCGACCAGCCGGTCCAGATAGCGCGCCTCGAACTTATGGGTCTCCCGAACGAGCGCCTCGAGGTCGCCGACGCCGAACAGGCTGATCCCCGCGGCGAACGTGTCTCGGAACGCGAGGGCGGCCAGGGTCGTGTAGCCACCCGCGCTGCCACCTTCGATGGCCAGGCGGTCGGGATCGACGTCGCCGCGGGCGACCAGGTAGCGCGCGGCAGCCTCGCAATCGTCGACGTCGATGACGCCCCAGGTGCCCTCGAGGGCGCGGCGGTATTCGCGCCCGTAGCCCGTGCTCCCGCCGTAGTCCACGTCGACCACGGCGATGCCGCGGCTCGTCAGCAGCTGGATCTCGAGGTTGAGCGCGTTGGCGGCGTTGGAGGTCGGACCGCCGTGCGAATGGACCACGAGCGGCGGCAACTCCCCGTCGGGGGCCACGACGTCCGGGTTCGTCGGTCGGTAATAGAGGGCGTGGGCGACGCGCCCGCCGGCGCTCGGGAACGTGATCGGCTCGGCGACCGAGATCGAGGCCGGGTCCAGCGTCAGCGAGCTCGAGCGCCGCAGGACTCCGGTCGGTGCCAACGTCGTCGGATCGAGCGCGACGACCACCGACGATTCGGTCGGGGAGCCGGCGATGGCCACGATCGTTTGTGTGCCGGCCCGCAGGCTGGCGATATCGGTGAATGGGGACTCCAGCTCGCCGGTGAGGCGGCCGGGTGCGACGTGGACGACCCGGTCACGGCCGCGGGCGCGGGCCACCGCCACGATCGAACCGTCGGGCAGGAAGCCGTACGACGATCGATCGAACAGCCAGGCGGGCTTCGCGAATTCCGCGTCCATGGGCGCGAGCGGCTCGAGCCTGGGTCCGTCTACGAGGCGATACAGGTTCCACCACCCGCTTCGATCGCTGACGAGGTGGAGGACCCCGTCCGTCGACCATTCGGGCTGGACGACCGATTCGTCCGGGCCGCCCGCGGCGAGATCGGATGGGTCGAGGTAACCGTCGCTCCGGACGGGGGCGATCCGCAGCCGGGTCGAATCCCATGGCATGTCCGGGTGGTCCCACTCGAGCCAGGCGAGCTGCGTCCCATCCGGTGACAGGCGCGGAGCGGCGAGGAAATCGGGGCCCTCGACGAGGACCCGTGGCGCCCGCTCGCCATCGAGCGGCACCTCGACGATCGCGGCCACCGGCTGGCCCTCCCCCGTGTGGTCCTCGCGCACGGCCAGGAACCGGCGACGGCCGCGGTCGAAGCGCAGGTCGGCGTACCGGTAGTCGCCCTCCGGCGTGATCGGCTGGGGCTCGGCGACACCGGGGTCCAGGCGGTAGAGCCGGCCATCGGCCCGGTTCGAGTAGACGACCGTGCCACCCGCGACCGTGTACGACCCGCCGCCGTACTCGTGGACACGGCTCCGGACGTCGAATGGGGCCGGGGTCAGATCCTCGGTCGTCCCGTCGGCGGCGCGCCGCACGAGGACGCTGCGGCCGGACTCGGCCTGCCGCCCCTCGATCCAGTAGATCTCGTCGCCGTCGATCCAGGGCTCACCGAGCCGGACCGAATCACCGAGCAGATCCTCGATCCGGATCGGCGACGGCCAGCTGCCGTGGGGCACGCGCGGCCGATCGTCGCGGGGCTCGTCTGGGGATGTCTCGTCCACGTTGGCCCCCGATCGGTCGTCGGTCATCGCGTCCGGACGCGGCTCACGTTCCGTGCTGCCAGGACGACACGTAGTCGGCCTGCTCGGCTGTCATCGGCTCGAGCTCGATCCCGAGTGCGGCCAGCTTGAGTCGGGCGACCTCGGCGTCGATCGCTTCGGGGACGACGTAGACCATCGGCTCGAGCTCGGCGTGGTGCTGGGCGACGTACTCGGCGCACAGGGCCTGGTTCGCGAAACTCATATCCATGACCGCGGCCGGGTGGCCCTCGGCAGCACCGAGGTTCACGAGGCGGCCCTCCGCTATGAGGTGGAGCTTCTTCCCGCCCAGGTCGAACTCCTGGACGTTCTCCCGCACCTCACGCACGTGCCCCTCGGCCATGGCGCGCAGCGCGGCCAGGTCGAGTTCCGCGTCGAAATGGCCCGAGTTGGCCATGATCGCGCCGTCCTGCATGACTTCGAAATGCTCGCGGCGGAACACATTGAGATTGCCCGTCGCGGTCACGAATAGATCGCCCCAACGGGCGGCGTCACCGTGGCTCATGACGGCGTAGCCGTCCATCAGCGCCTCCAGGGCGCGGACCGGATCGACCTCGACGACGGCGACGTGGGCGCCGTGGCCGTCCATCCTCGAGGCGATGCCCTTGCCGACCCAGCCGTAGCCGGCGACGACGACCTTCCGACCGGCGATCAGGATGTTCGTCGCACGCAGGATGCCATCGAGCGTGCTCTGCCCGGTGCCGTAGCGGTTGTCGAAGAGGTGCTTCGTCTGGGCCTCGTTGACCGCCACCACCGGGAAGCCGAGCGCCTTGTCGGCGGCCATCGCCTTGAGCCGGATGACGCCGGTGGTCGTCTCCTCCGTGCCCGCGAGGACCTCCTTGACCTGGTCGGGCCGCTCGCTGTGGAGGAGCGAGACGAGATCGCAGCCGTCGTCCATCGTGATCTGCGGACGCGTGTCGGCGACGCTCTTGAGGTGGTCGTAGTAGGTATCTCGGTCCTCGCCTCGGCGGGCGAACGTCGCGATCCCGTACTCGGCCACGAGCGCGGCCGCGACGTCGTCCTTCGTCGAGAGCGGGTTCGAGGCCGCGAGCACGACCTCGGCACCCCCCGCCTTGAGCGTGCGCATGAGGTTTGCCGTCTCGGTCGTGACGTGCAGGCACGCGCCGATGCGCAGGCCGTCGAGCGGGGGCGCGCGCGCGGAGCGGGAGCGGATAAGGCGCAGGACGGGCATCTCGCGTTCGGCCCACTCGATGCGCCGGACGCCCTCCTCGGCGAGGCCGAGGTCGGTCACGTCGTGGGCGGGCAGGATGGCGGTATCGGTCATCGGGGGTCGATCTCCTTGCGGGCGAAGAGGCGGCGCAGGGACGCCGTGAGGTCGGGCCAGGGCGAGCCAAGTCGATGGATGAGACGCTCCTCGAAGCGCGCGTGCTCGATGAAGCCCAGCCGTCGATAGGCGTTGATCGCGGGCGGGTTGTCCGCGCGGACGTTGAGGACGATCTGGTCGCACGAGCGGAGCAGTTCCGCGGTGACGGCACCGGTCACGGCGGTCGCGAAGCCGCGGCCACGATAGTCGAGATGGGTCAGGACGTTGCCGACGACCGCGAGCCGTGCCGCCGGGCTGACGACGTGCGTGCCGGCCGCCGCCACGAGCTGGCCGTTGACCCGCATCCCGAAGTACACGCCGTCGGCGATGGCGCCCGACGGCAGCCACGACGCGAAGCCCAGCTGGTACAGGCGGTTGAGCTCGCCGATCTCGACCGGCAGGAGCCGCTGCACGGTGGCCGGATACGGCCGGAACCGGGCCCGATCGACCCACATCCGGACCATCTGCGGCCCGGGGTCCACGCGGTAGTGGGCCTCCACGGCGGGGAGCATCACCGTGCGTGCGGCGATGTACGCGGCGCGCGGGCGGATGACGTCGCGCAGCACCGCGCTGATGCCGTCCGGCCGGCCCAGGACGAACAGGGGCTGAGGGGTCGGACCCGTGTACTCCATCCCGACCGCGATGAGCTCGTCGCCATCGTAGGCCGCGCCCCAGCGCGTTCGCCCGAACTCGCGCTCCTCGAGGTCGCAGATCGCATACGCGGCGTACAGGCGGTCCTGCGCGAGGAAATCGTGGAGCAGCGCGCGATCGGTGGTTTGTCGGGCGATGGCGACCGGGCGCCGACCGATCGCGATGGCGGCCATCAGGATTCGACCGCCGCGGGGGGAGGAGCGGCTCCGGCGTCGGACGGTTCGGCGGCCACCGAGACCGGGATCCCCTCCGTGAGGGCGCTGAAGCTCGGAGCCGCCGCGCGTCGCAGCTCCCGCCGGGCGACGGCGTCGGCCAGCCCCACTCCGAACGGGCCACGGATGACGCCCTCGTCGCTGACGATGCCCGTGATGAGATCCGACGGCGTGACGTCGAATGCCGGGTTGCGGACGTCCGTCTCCGGCGGGGCGATGCTCACGCCTCGCACGTACAGGACCTCGCTGGCCTTGCGCTCCTCGATCGGGATCGCCGCCCCGTCGGGAGTGGCGAGGTCCACGGTGCTGATCGGCGCCGCCACGAAGAACGGGATGCCGTGACGTGCCGCGAGCACGGCCAGCGTGTACGTCCCGACCTTGTTCGCCGTGTCGCCGTTGGCGGCGATCCGGTCGGCCCCGACGAGGACGACGTCCACCTCGCCGTTCGCCATGAGGTGGCCGGCGGCCACGTCCGGGATCAAGGTGTGCGGCACCCCGGCCTGGTCAAGCTCCCAGGCGGTGATGCGCGCCCCCTGGAGGTAGGGCCGGGTCTCGTCGACCCATACGTGGACCGCGCGGCCTCCGTGGTGGGCTGCCTGGACGACCCCCAGGGCGGTCCCGTACTGGCCGCACGCGAGCGGCCCAGTGTTGCAGTGCGTGAGGATCCGCATCGGCCGGTCCTCCGGGAACCCGATGGCGTCGAGCTCTTCGAGGCCGGATAGCGCCAGCCGACCGTGATCCTCGGTCGTCTCGAAGATGATCGTGTCGGTCTCGGCGCGCATCGCGTCGGCGATGGCGTCCCCATCCTCGGACAGGTCACCGACCGCCTCGTACGCGGCCATGACCCGATCGACCGCCCAGCGCAGGTTCACCGCAGTGGGACGCGCATTGATGATCGTCTTTGCAGCGCCGCGGAGCGTGGCGCGGCGGGCGTATGGTCGCGTCGTCCGGGCCTTGTCGGCGGTGAGCGTCAGCCCGATCGCCCCCACCTGCCCGATGGCCGGAGCGCCCCGCACGATCATGTCGCGGATCGAGAAGGCCGCCTCCGATGCCGACCGGACGCGGTACTCCTCGAGCACGTCCGGCAACTTGCGCTGGTCCACGAGATGGAGCACGCCTGGGGTCTCACGGAACGGCGTCCGGAACCCGGTCGGGGCCGAGGGCACTGCGGGAACGGCCGCGGCGTCCCCGAGCGCCACGGATCCCGGGTCGAGGATCGCCCCGGCGGCCTCGGCGGACGCGCGCTGCAGGGCCTGCGCCGCGCCGACGACGCCCGCCGCGCCATGGAACAGGTCTCCGGCGAACTGCCGGAAGAAGCGCCGCCGGGCCAGGTCGGCGCCGTCACCCGACGGACGTAGGGGGTCCGTCCGGGAAGTTCGGTCATCGATCGGATCGGTCAATCGAGTGCGCCCCTCGAGCGGATCGTCAGTACTGGACGACGCTGGTGACCCGGCGTCCTTCCAGGCGGTCGCGACCCTTGAGGAAGCCGAGCTCGACAAGGAAGCCGAGGCCGACGACCTCGCCCTTGAGTCGCTCGATGAGCTCGATCGTGCCCTTGACCGTGCCGCCGGTCGCGAGCAGGTCGTCGACGATGAGGACCTTCTGTCCGGGCTGGATCGCGTCCCGATGGATCTCGAGCGTATTGGACCCGTACTCGAGCGCGTACTCGACGGTGATCGTCTCGGCCGGCAGCTTGCCGAGCTTGCGGACCGGGACGAGTCCGGCATCCAGCTGATAGGCCATCGGCGAGCTGAAGATGAATCCGCGCGACTCCATGCCGACCACGACGTCGACGTGCTCGTCCTGGTACGGCTCGAGCATGAGGTCGATCGCCTCCTTGTAGGCCGCGGCATCCTTGAGCAACGTCGTGATGTCGTAGAAGAGGATGCCGGGCTTCGGGAAGTCGGGGATCTCTCGGATCTTCTCGCGGAGCGACTCGGCGGACATCGGCTCGGGACCTCGGAGCGGGTCGGTGGATGGACGATCAGGTGTTGGCGTGGAGGACGGCCGGCGGGCGACCCTGCGGGCCAGCGGAAAGTCTACCGCAGGCGGACTGCCCGACCGAACGCTCAGGGACCAGCGGCCGGAATGGGACTCACGGCCGTGGACGCCCGCTCGGCGACCCGAAGCCGGCTGCTCAGGATCAACCCGAGCACCGCGACCCCGATCGCGATGGCGAACCCGACGAGGAGGCCGCGGAACGGCGTCCCGGCTTCGCGAACGGCAGCGGCCACGGCCGCCCCGGTGATGCCCGTCCCGAGGGCGGTCCCGAGCGAATCCGTGAGCGACAGCGCAGACGACGCGCGACCCTGCTCGGTGCCCGATGCCTCTCGCAGGACGATCAACGCCAGTGGCGAGTAGGCAAGACCCATGCCCAGGCCCGCGAGGCCCACCGTCGGGATGGCCAACCACGGCGAGAACTGGGGAAACAGGATCACGAGGAAGGTCGCCAGGCCGACGATGAGGACCGCGATCCCGACCTGCACGAACCGCTCGGGTGGGAAGCGCGAGGATAGACGGGCCTGGATCCACGACCCGGCAGTCCAGGTGAGCGTCGCGGCGGTCAGGCTGATACCGGCTTGGGTCGCGGTCAGCCCGCGCCATTCCACCAGGGCCAGGGCGATGTACGCGTCCACCGCGAAGAACGCGAACGTGATGATGCCGCGAACCAGCACCGCGGCCGGGAGGCCACGCGCAGCGAGCAGCGTGCCCGGCGGTGTCAGCTGGCGGAGCGCGAGGATCGCAAGGACGGAGCCGATCGTCCCGAGCACGACGAGCAGCACCGGCTGCCCGCTCGTCAGGCCCCCGAGCAGGAGCCCCGTGCCGACGGCGACGACGAGTGCCAGGGGGAGGCGTTGGCGGAGGGTCGCGGCATGCTCAGAGGGCGCGCCCGGCCCGACCCGCCGCACCTGCGGGTACGCGATGCCGGACGAGATCGCGATGAGTGGCAGGAGGCCGAGAAACACCCAGCGCCACCCGATGGACTCGCCGACCGCGCCGGCGATGGCCGGCCCCATCACGCCCGGAAGCACCCATGCCGTCGAGAGCGTGGCGAACATCTGCGGCCGGAGCCGCTCGGGGAGGCTGCGGCCGATGGCGACGTACGCGATCGGCGGCACGGTCCCGGCGCCGAGCCCCTGGAGGAAGCGCCCGGCCACGAGCACTTCCATCGATGGCGCCAGACCGCCGACGATCAATCCCGTCGCGAAGAGCGCGATGCCGACGGCGAAGGGCATGCCGAGCCCGCGCCGGTCGATGATGCCGCCCACGACCACGATCCCGATGAGCGAGCCGAGCATGAACGCCGTGAAGACCCAGCCGTAAAGCTGGAGGTTGTGCAGCTCACGGGCCACGATCGGCATGATCGTGGAGACGGCCAGCGCCTCGAACGCGACGAGGGTGACCGTGAGGACGAGCCCGACGGTCAGGTT
>CAZFXH010000295.1:0-2283 GCA_964522905.1 uncultured Anaerolineaceae bacterium | reverse complement strand
GAACAGCTGGGTCACACCAGTCACCAGCACCGGGTCGCCGTCGATGTCGACGGCGAAGTCCCCCGGCGCGGGAAGGTCCGGCTCGACGGGCATGGTGATGCCGACCAGGATCCGGTCACGCCCATGCGATTCATCGATCGCCGGACCGATGACGAACAGATCGACGAAGTCCCACGGCTCGACCGGCAGCTCGGTAAAGGGCTGCGTCTCGTTGAGGGCGAAGTCGCGCACCGGCTCGCCGACCGGGTCGTAGCTCAGCGTCAGGACATCGGTCCCGGCGGTCCAGGTGAATCCGAGGCCGAGCCGCAGGAAGGTAAGGCCGCCCGGACTGCCGAGGAGATCGTCGTCGGCAAGCCCTGAGTAGAGCGACATGACGTCCGTCGGCTCGCCGGGCACCGGCGCGCCGTTGAGCGTGACGGTGAAGTCATCGGTGACGGGCAGGAAGTCGGGATGGATGATCTCGTCCCACACGATCCCGATGTGATCGACGACGTCGCCCGGCGCGGCGAGGACACCGATGGTGTCGGCGCCGAAGGCGTTGGGTGCCGGCGGAGAGCCGAGATCGGCCCCCGCCCGGGCGACCGAGATCGGCCCGAGCGGCGAGCCGGAGAGGATGAGGACTACCGACACGGCGGACGCAGAGAGGCGACGGGCGTTGGGCGACATCGGGCACGACTCCACAACCCGACGGGCCGGTCTCGCCAGTGGCTCGACGCGACTCGGGCGGCCGATGGATAGAGCCGCGCGTCGACGCCTCCCGCCGTGAATGGGATTGAGTATACGAACGCGACGCAAGGCGCCTCTCAGCTGCAGGTCGGTCCGACCTGCCGGTCGGGAGGCTCGAAGAACCCTCGATCGGCCAATCGACGGCATCGTGAGGGTGAATCGAGGCCGATGCCCCGGCGGCTGAACCCGCTGCGTCGGCTGTCTGTGTACCCAAATTCGTACCCTCAAGCCGGCCGGAACCCACCGGAGCTGGCCGGAGCCCACCGTGATGCTCCCCAAGGACTGCGTCGATCAGCTCGTGGCGGCGGGTGTCGCCGCCCGTTGATTGGGCACTCCGGAGGGCTACCGGGCACGACAACACTCGAAGCGAGGCTCCAGCAGGGCATCGGCTTTGTTTCGACGCTCCCGGCGAAAGCGCCGTGAGGCGCTGCGGTTCGGGCTCCTTGGACCTTATCTGGATCCCTCATGAACCTTGTCTCTAGCGTCTCATGCGTCTCTTGGATGTACCGGGTGAACGCGGCTGAGACATATGAGACGAATCATCCGGAATCCGGTATGCGGTACACGGTCAGACGCGGCTCCGCGGTCGAAAGGCGAGCATTGGCAGCTGCACTACCAGCCGTCGACGGGCGGCATCGGTGCCGTCGTAGCGCCAGCCGACGAGCCGGGACAGGACGGCGCGCATAACCGGCGCGATGAACCGGTTGCGGTGCTCGTAGGCGGCCATCACGGCGAACGCCTCGTCGGCGTCGAGGAGCCGATGGGCAGGCGCGTAACGGCGCCCGCCGGTGGCGACCGCGAGTGCGCCTCCGGCCTTCACGTTATGGAGCCAGGCAGTGCGCCGCCCCCAGCCGGCCACCACCACGCTCTCCTTCATGCCGAGGTCGTAGCGGACCACCTCGAGCACGGTCTCGTAGCGGCGACCGCTGCGCCGTCCGCGATGAACGAGGAGCAGGAAGCGGTGGCCGAGCAAGGCCCCAAGCCGCGCGTGATACAGGTAGACCGGCAGACGGAGGATCCCGCGCAGCAACCCCGCAGGCGGTGGGGGCTGAGCCGGTCGGTTCATCGGGCCCGGTGGCCGCGACGTCGTGGGTGAGTCCTGACGCGGCCTCACTCGCTAGCCGTGATCATCCGAGCACGCCGGCCGGAAGTGGCCAGGTCGTGGCACCGTCAATTACGCAGAGCGTGAGGCTGGGGTCAATCGTGAGCATCTCCTCGGCTGGATTTGTGCTCGAGTCGAGCCGACGGTTCCGTGGACGGGAGTCGAGCACCCTCATCTGCACGCTATCCGATCGTGTCGGCCGCCACGCTGGCCAACGGTCGCCACTAGACGTGGCGCAGACCCAAAGTCGCCTGCGAGATCGCGAAGCGTCGAGTCGTCCTCGCGCATCCGCGCTCCCCAAGCCAGTCGACCCATCAGCCTCTCAACCCGATCTCGGTGTCACCGGGCGAACCTTGGGCCCGCCGCCCACGTCACTGCCGATGAAGGCGCTGATCAGGTCCATGGGTAGGGGAAAGATGATGATCCGGCTCTGATCCGAGCTGATGTCGGACAGC
>CAZFXH010000294.1:0-29422 GCA_964522905.1 uncultured Anaerolineaceae bacterium | reverse complement strand
GCCACTCGCGACGCCGGTCGACGGGAGCGGTTCACGAGCCTCGTCGACGGAGCTCGCGGGTTCATCGAGCCGCAGGCGCTCGTGGAAGAGGTCGAGCTGATCATCCTCGCGGTGCCCGACGACGTGATCGCTCCGCTGGCGGCCAGCGTCCGGATGTACGGGGGTCAGGCGATGGTCCACACGAGTGGCGCCCTCGGGGCGGAGGTCCTGCTGCCGGCCATGGCGGCCGGGACCCAGATCGGTGCGTTCCATCCACTCGTGGCCTTCGCCGACACGGAACGGGCGATCGCCGCGCTCCAGGGCGCGACCGTGGCCATCGAAGGCGACGACCAGCTGGCGGCCCTGCTGTCGGACATGGCCGAGCGGATCGGTGCCACGGCCGTCCGGCTGGCTCCTGGCTCAAAGGCGGCCTATCACGCGGCGGCCGTGCTCGCCGCCGGCGGGTTCGTCGCCCTGCTGGACGCGATCGCGGAACTCGGTGCCGTCGCGGGTCTCGACGAGGCCGGATCGCTGGCGATCTACGGGCCGCTCATCGAGGGAACGCTGGCCAACGCCCGGGCCCTGGGGATCCGCGCTGCGCTGACCGGGCCGATGACCCGAGGTGACGTGGGCACGCTCGAGGCGCACCTTGCGACGCTGGCCGCGCATGCTCCGGCCGCCCTCGAGCTGTACGCCGCCGCGGCCCGCCGAGAGATCGCCCTGGCCAAGGACCGTGGCGCACTGGCACCGGAGACCGCGGCGGCCATGACCGCGAGCGTCGCTGCGGCGCTTGCAAGGGCCGACTGAGGCAGTACCATTGCGGCCCATGGGACACAGCA
The DNA here is from genome assembly GCA_964522905.1 of uncultured Anaerolineaceae bacterium. GTDB lineage: Bacteria > Chloroflexota > Limnocylindria > Limnocylindrales > CSP1-4 > SPCO01. The sequence goes on along the minus strand of CAZFXH010000294.1, from coordinate 28,604 downwards.
TCGCCGCCAAGTACGCGGCTCGGCCGACGGCCCGTTTCGTCCGTCCGTCGAGCCGGGCTCGGGAGCGGCGGTTGGGCCTCCTCCCGACTTCGTCGTTCTCTGCGGTCGCCGCGCGCCAGACGGAGCTGCGCGGGTCGGAGGCGGGCCCCTTCGCGCGCCTGCGGGCGGGATGGCGCGGACCGCGTCCGGCTCGGCCCCGCATCCGGAACGCGGGGCTTCGACCACAGGTCGAGATGCATTGGGCAAATGCTGCACGATCCGGTCCGGGTCGGCGTCCCCGCGCCGCAACGGCGCCGTGGCACGCCTGAGGACCGCGACCGCCACATCGGCCGGCGGCATCGTCGTCAGGTATGACGGCGGGCGACCCCAACTCGTCATCGGGAGTCGCCGGCGGGAGCGCGATGGCTGGACTTGGACGCTCCCCAAGGGCACGCCCAAGCGCGGCGAGAGCACGGAGGAGACCGCGCTGCGCGAGGTCGGCGAGGAGACCGGCCTCGAGGTCCGCATCACCGGCCCCCTGCAGGACATCGAGTACTGGTTCGTCCAGTCCGGCGCGCGGATCCACAAGACCGTGCACTACTTCATGATGGAGCCGGTCGGCGGGGACCTCGATCGGCACGACCACGAGTTCAGCCAGGTGCGCTGGATCGATTTCGGGGAGGCCGCGGCGATCCTGACCTTCGAAACCGAGCGTGCGCTCGTCGCCCATGCGGCCGAACTGCTCGGCCAGGGATCGGCCGGCGTCGGAAGCACACCCGCCGGCGCCAACGCGGCGGAAGCCGCCTCGTGACGGACGCTGCGGTGAAGGGCCAGGCGGCCGTGCACGAGACGCCGATCGCGGACCGCCACGAGGCGCTCCGCGCCCGCATGATCGAGTTCTCGGGCTGGCGGATGCCGGTCCAGTACACATCCATCCGCGACGAGCATCGCGCGGTTCGCGAGCGGGTCGGCCTGTTCGACCTCTCGCACATGGGCGAGCTCCTCGTCGAGGGACCCGACGCAGGCCTGGCGCTCGCCGGCGCCGTCGTGACGAATCCTCCGGCGCTCGCGGTCGGGCGCGCGCAGTACTCGATGATCTGCGCCGCCGATGGCGGGATCATCGACGACCTGATCATCTATCGATTGGCCGAGGACCGGTTCATGGTCGTCGCCAACGCCGGCAACGCCCAGATCGTGTCCGACTCCCTGGCGGAACGCCTCGGGGGCGCCAAGGCCGTGCTCGACGACCAGTCCCTGGCGACGGGCCTGGTCGCGGTGCAGGGCCCGCGCTCGGTGGACGTGCTCGCCCCGCACACGGACGTGGACCTTGCTGCGCTGCGCTACTACGCGATGGCTGATGGCACCGTCGCCGGCATCCCGGCGCAGGTCGGACGGACCGGCTACACCGGCGAAGACGGTTTCGAAGTGTTCGTCGAGACCGGTCGCGTCGGGGAGCTCTGGGACACGCTGCTGGACGCGGTGCGCGGGGCCGACGGGGTGCCGGTCGGCCTGGGCGCCCGCGATACCCTGCGGCTGGAGGCCGGGATGCCGCTGTACGGCAATGAGCTCGACCGCACGACGAATCCGTTCGAAGCCGGACTTGGCCGGGTCGTGAAGCTTGACAAGCCCGGCGATTTCGTCGGCCGGACCGCGCTCGAGCGGGTCGCCGCCGAGGGTCCGCGGAAACGCCTCGTTGGGCTGACCATGGAAGGCCGGGGCATCGCGCGCCATGGCTACCCGGTCCACGCGGGCGACCGACGCACCGGCGTCGTCACCAGCGGGACGCAGTCGCCCACACTCGGTGTCCCTATCGCGATGGCGTATGTCGCCCCGACTGACCACGAGGTCGGCACCGCACTCGAAGTCGAGATCCGCGACGCCCGCGTCCCAGCGCGGGTCGTACCCCTGCCGTTCTACCGGAGGACCACCTGACGTGACCGTTCCCACCGAGCTCCGCTATACCCGAGACCACGAGTGGGTCCGAGTCGACGGTGACGAGGCTACCGTCGGGATCACCCAATACGCCGCCGACCAGCTCGGAGACATCGTCTTCGTGGAGCTGCCCGACACTGGCCGCGACCTCGAGGAGGCGAAGCCGTTCGGCGTCGTCGAATCGGTCAAGGCCGTGAGCGACCTGTTCGCCCCGGTGTCCGGTGAGGTGACGGACACGAATGGTGCCCTGGCCGGCGACCCGGAGCTGGTCAACAGCGATCCGTACGGCGAGGGCTGGATGCTCAAGCTGCGGATCTCGGATCCGGCCCAGCTCGAGGACCTGCTCGACGGCGAAGCCTACGACGAGCTCGTGGCGGCGGGCTGACCGACTCGATGCCATACGGACCGCACACGAGCGCCGACCGCCAGCGGATGCTGACGGCGCTCGGACTCGAGAGCGTCGACCAGCTGTTCGCCGACATCCCCGAGGAGCTGCGGGCGTCGCCCCTGGATCTCCCTGATCCTGAGCCCGAGCTGGAGCTGGCGGCGCGGCTGCGCGACCTGGCCGGTCGCAACCGGACCGACCTCGTCTCGTTCCTCGGGGCGGGTGTGTACCGCCACTGGAGCCCGCCCGCCGTCGACCAGCTGCTGCTGCGCGGTGAGTGGTACACGGCCTACACGCCGTACCAGCCCGAGGTCTCGCAGGGAACGCTGCAGTCGATCTATGAGTACCAATCGTTGCTGGCGGAGCTCGTCGACCTCGACGTCGTCTCGGCCTCGCACTACGACGGTGCGGCGGCGACGGCCGAGGCGGCCCTGATGACCTGCCGCGCGACGCGGCGTGAACGCGTGCTCGTCAGCCGCGGGGTGCATCCCCACTACCGGGCCACGCTGCGGACGTACTTCGGGGGTGCGCTCGAGCTCGAGGAGATCCCTGTCGTGGCCGACGGTGATGCAGCCGGGACCACGGACCTCGCCGCGCTGGAGGCGATGCTCGCTGATCCCGACCGGCCGGTGGCCGGGGTGATCGCCGCGAACCCAGATTTTCTCGGGCTTCTCGAGCCCATGCCGCGGATCGGCGAGGTCGCCCATGCGGCCGGGGCCCTGTTCGTCGCGGTCATCGAGCCCGTCTCGCTCGCGGTCCTGGCTCCACCCGGTGCCTACGGCGCTGATATCGCGGCAGGGGACGGCCAGCCGCTCGGCATCGCGTCCCAGTACGGCGGTCCGTATCTGGGTATCCTCGCGTCCACGGACGCGCTCGTCCGGCAGATCCCCGGGCGCCTCGTCGGGATGACCACGGACCTCGACGGCCAGCGGGCCTTCGTGATGACCCTTCGCGCGCGCGAGCAGGACATCCGCCGCGACAAGGCCGCCAGCAACATCTGCACGAACCAGGCCCTGCTGGCGCTGGCCGCCTCGATCTACCTCGCGACGATCGGACCGCATGGTCTGCGTGACGTCGCCGCGGGCGGTGCCGCGCGCGCAGCGGAGCTCGAGACTGGGCTGGCGGGCATCGGGATCGAGCGGCTGCATCGCGGTCCGTACCTGAATGAGTTCGCGGTGCGTGTTCCCGATGCCCGGATCGTCCACGGCCGGCTCATCGAGCGCGGGTTCCTTGCCGGCCTGGTCCTCGCCGATGTCGAGCCCGATGACCCGAGCCTGGCCGACGGCCTGCTCCTGTGCACGACGGAGCTCACGACCTCGGGCGACATCGCCCGCTTGGTGGCAGCGTTCGGGGAGGTGGTTGCCGGGCGGCCGCCGGTCGCGGTCGAGGCCGGGGCGGGTGGCGGAGATCGGGGCGCCGTCGGGACGGAACCGGATACGCCTGACACCAAGGTGCCGACCGCCGGAGGGACCCGATGAGCGTCACGGGACCCAGGCTCCAGCCGACGCTGTTCGAGCGCAGCCGTCCCGGACGCGGCGGTGGCAAGATCCCGCATCCGCCCCACGACGCGCTCGATCGGCTACCGACCGATGCGCGGCGCGTCAGGCCCCCGGCGCTGCCCGAGATGAACGAGCCCGACGTGGTCCGTCATTACGTGAACCTGTCCCAGCTGAACTTCGCGATCGACACCGGGTTCTACCCGCTCGGGTCGTGCACCATGAAGTTCAACCCGAAGCTCAACGAATGGGCCGCCCGCCTGCGGGGCTTCGCGGAGCTCCACCCGATGGCGCCCGACGAGACCGCCCAGGGCACGCTCCAGCTCCTGTGGGAGCTCGAGGAGGCGCTGGCCGAGATCTCCGGCATGCGGGCGGTGACGCTGCATCCCGCCGCGGGAGCCCAGGGGGAGCTGACCGGCATCCTGATGGTCCGGGCCTATCACCGCGAGCGCGGTGACACCGGCCGCGACGAGGTGCTCGTACCCGACAGCTCGCACGGCACCAATCCGGCGACCGCCTCCATGGCCGGCTATCGGACGATCACGATCCCGTCGGCACCGGACGGTGGCGTGGACCTGGAGAAGTTCCGGGCCGCTCTCGGGCCTCGGACGGCCGCGGTGATGATCACGAACCCTTCCACGCTCGGGCTGTTCGAGAGCCGCATCGGCGAGCTACTGGCCGCGGTCCACGATGCGGGCGCGCTGGCCTACATGGACGGCGCCAACCTCAACGCGATCCTCGGACGGTTCAAGCCGGGCGAGGCCGGCTTCGACGTGATGCACTTCAACGTCCACAAGACGTTCAGCACGCCCCACGGCGGCGGCGGGCCGGGCGCCGGGCCCGTCGGAGTGGGGGAGCGGCTCCTGCCCTACCTGCCCACGCCGCGGGTGCTGCCACAGGACGACGGCACCTTCCGATTGGAGCGGCCCGACGAGCGGCCGTCCTCGATCGGCCGGTTGCGCAGCTTCGTGGGCAACACGGGCGTCCTCGTGCGCGCGTACGCCTACATCCGTGCCCACGGGGGCAGTGGCCTGCGCGAGGTGAGCGACGACGCCGTCCTCGCCGCGAATTACCTCAAGTCACGCCTGGCCGACACGTTCGACCTGCCCTACGACCGTCCCTGCAAGCACGAGTTCGTCGCCTCGGCCGCGTCCCTCAAGAGGCGGAGCGGGGTCCGCACGCTGGACATCGCCAAGCGCCTCATCGACTTCGGCTTCCACCCACCGACGATCTACTTCCCGCTGACCGTCGAGGAGGCGATGCTCATCGAGCCGACCGAGACCGAATCGGTCGAGACGCTCGACGCGTTCGCCGACGCGCTCATCGCGATCGCCGCGGAGGCCGAGTCTGATCCGGAGCTGGTCAAATCCGCGCCCCATACGGCCCCGGTCAAGCGGCTCGACGAGGCCACCGCCGCGCGTCAGCCGAACCTGCGCTGGCGATCGAACGCCGGCGCCGAGACGCCGTGCCCCGACTGAACTCACGACCGAATCGCGAGCCAACCGAACGCTCGTTAGGTTCGAGGTTTGACAGGCTGGAGAGGGCTGTGGATAGTACCCGCAGCGCATCGGACCCGAACCGTGCTGCCGCTCGCCCGGAACCCTTGTCGAGTTGGGAGGCTCACGAGAGTCCACCGCGGTGAGCCACAGCACCCGCGAGCACGGCCCTCGGACCAAATGCGAAGAAATCGGGTATCACCCGTTCGGAGGAGAACATAGATGCATAAGCGTCTCATAGGTTTGCTAGCCAGCGCTGCCATCATCATGGCCGCGTGCGGCGGAGCAACCACCACAACGGCCCCGCCGGCCTCGGGGGCACCTGCGTCGGTAGATCCCGGCGCGTCCGCCCCGACGGGCGGCCTGGCCGCCGAGCAGATCCTTCGGGTCGACATCGCGGGCGAGCCCCCGACCCTCGACCCTAATAAGGCGCAGGACTCCGTCTCACTGACCGTCCTTCGTGCGCTGCATCGTCCGCTCGTCTACATCAACCCGGAGCTTGAGGTCGTTCCGGCCTTGGCCGCGTCGTGGGACATCTCGGAGGATGCCAAGACCCTGACCTTCACGCTGAACGAGGCGATGTACAGCAACGGCGACCCGATCGTCGCCGGTGACCTCGTCTACAGCTGGAAGCGGCTCGTCGATCCGCGCACCGCAGCCCCGTACAGCTACGTGATGGCCGAGATTGTTGGTGCCGGAGACCTCCTCGCCATGGCCGGCGCCGACCCGCTTCCCTCGGACGCGGAGATCACGGCGGCCCTCGACAATCTGGGTGTCGCGGCGCCGGACGACAAGACCTTCGTCGTCACCCTTGACACCCCGGCCACCTACTTCCTGTCGGCCTTGACCCTGTGGGTCGGCGTGCCGATGCAGGAGAGCTGGATCACGTCCGCGGGCGCGACCGAGGCGGCGAATTACGTCAGCTCCGGCCCGTTCATGCTCGATACGTGGAATCACGCCAGCGAGATCATCCTCAAGCCGAACCCCAATTGGTACGGCGATGTCAAGCCGACACTGACCGAGATCCACATGTCCATGTCGCCTGAGCCGGCGCAGGCCATGGCCGCGTACGAGACCGGTGAGATCGACATGATGTTCCCGGTCCCGTCCGAGGACATCCTGCGCGTCAAGGACGACCCGGTCCTGAGCCTCGAGTATTCGGAGCAGTCCGACCTGTCGATCACCTACTACAACTACAACAATGGTTTGAACAGCGCCGGCACGGGCCCGTCTGCGCGCTGCACCGACCCGAAGGCCTGCCCGACGTCCAACGCCAACTTCCGCAAGGCGCTCACCCAGGCCATCGACAAGACGGCCTTCCAGAATGCCACGTTCGCCGGTATCGGCAAGGTGGCAGGTACGTTCGTGATGCCAGGCATCCCCGGTGCCTTGCCCGACTACGAGCCGTATCCGTTCGATCTCGCCGCCGCCCAGGCCAGCATGACCACGGCGCTCCAGGAGCTCGGATACGCCAGCGGCGCGGACGTCCCACAGCTGAGGTTCGGCTTCAACTCGGGCTCCGGCCACGAGCCGCGCGTCGCATTCCTCGCCCAGGCCTGGACCGATGCCTTCGGGCTCACGTTCGACCAGATCGGGAGTGAGTTCGGCGTCTTCCTCCAGCAGCGCACGGCAGGTGACTACGACATCTCCCGCAACGGCTGGGGTGCCGACTATCCCCACGCGAACAACCAGCTCGCCGGGCTGTTCACGTGTGGTGGCGGCAACAACGACCAGCAGTGGTGCAACGAGGAGTTCGACCGGCTCATGGCTGAGGCCGCCGTCGAAGAGGACCAGGCTGCACAGGCCGCGCTCTACGAGCAGGCCCAGACGATCATGGCCGACGACGCTGCGTCGCTCTTCCTTCGCTGGGGAGTCGGGGCGCAGCTGATCAAGCCATACGTAAGCAATATCACGCACACCCCGATGGACTCTCAGGTCCCGGGTGAGCACTTCTACGAGACCATCCAGATCCTCGAGCACTGATCGTCCCTCGGACGATCCTCAGAGTGGGGCCGGCCTCGGCCGGCCCCACGCCTCATTCGGTCCTTCCGCAGACGTCCTGAAGGCACGAAAGGCGAGAGCCCGTGATCACTTACCTCGCGAGGCGGATCCTCTGGATCATCCCCGTCCTGTTCGTCGTCTCGGTCCTCACCTTCTCCCTCATGCACGCCGTCCCGGGCGGACCCTGGGACCAGGAGAAGCGACTGCCGGCTTCGGTGCAGGCTCGACTCAACGCCGAGTACGGGCTGGACCAGCCGCTCCACGTGCAATACATCACCTGGGCGACCGATTTCGTTACTGGTGACCTGGGCCCGTCGTATCGCTATCAGGACCGGCGTGTCAACGACATCGTCGCCGACGGTTTCTCCGTCACGGTCCACCTCGGGATCATGGCCTTCCTGCTCGCGGTCCTGGTCGGGATCCCGCTGGGCATCCTCGCCGCCCTCGGGCACAACCGCTGGCCTGACTACCTATCCACGAGCCTGTCCATCGTGGGCATTGCCACGCCCAGCTTCGTGCTGGCCATCCTGCTCATCGTCTTCTTCAGCGTGCAACTCGGGTGGTTCCCGACGGGCGGCTGGAGAGGACCCGAGACCTGGGTCCTCCCGACGGTGGCGCTTGCCGGCTTCCCGATCGCCGTGATCGCCCGCTACACGCGGGCTTCCATGCTGGAAGTGACACGCAAGGACTACATCCGCACGGCCCAGAGCAAGGGCCTGCAGCGCAGCGCGGTCGTCAATCGGCACATGATCCGAAACGCCCTCATCCCGGTCGTGACGATCCTCGGGCCGACGCTCGCCTTCCTCGTCACGGGCTCGTTCATCATCGAGCGCATCTTCAACATCCCGGGCATGGGACAGTTCTACCTCAATTCGATCACGACCCGCGACTACAGCCTCCTGATGGCGATGACGATGCTGTACGCCTTCGCTGTTGCCTTCCTCAACGTGGTGGTCGACGTGCTGTACGCCTACATCGACCCGCGTATCCGCTACAGCTAGGAGGCCCTGACACCGATGGCGACCATCAGCCGACCGGTACCCGGCGCGCTCGTCCGTCCGAGGAAGTCCGCCGGCCTTTGGAGCGACGCGTTCGGCCGGCTGCGCAAGAACCGACTGGCCATCCTTGGCCTCATCCTCGTGACCCTGCTCCTGCTGACCGGCATCTTCGGGCCGATCCTCGCGCCATGGCCCTACGAGCATCAGGATCTGCCGGCGGTGTTCGCCGCCGGGGGCGGGCCGATGCCCCCTCTGTCCCCCACGCACCTGTTGGGAACGGATCAGCTCGGGCGCGACCTCTTCAGCCGCCTGTTGGACGGCGCGCGGATCAGCGTCAGCGTCGCCATCGTCGTGCAGATCGTCATCCTGACCATCGGCGTCCCGGTCGGCGCCCTCGCCGGCTGGTTCGGCGGTCGCCTCGACAATCTGCTGATGCGGTTCACCGACATCATCTACGCGTTCCCGGACCTGCTGTTCATCATCCTGTTGTCGGTCGCATTCCGCGAGACGGCGTTCGGCCGGGCGATCGATGGGCTGCTCATGGTCTTCGTGGCTATCGGTATCACCTCCTGGGTAACGGTCGCCCGCCTCGTCCGCGGCCAGCTCCTGGCACTCAAGGAAACGGAGTTCGTCGAGGCCGCTCGGGCGATCGGCGTGAAGGATCGCCGCATCGTGACGCGTCACCTGCTGCCCAACGGCATGGGACCGATCATCGTGGCCATCACGCTGGGAATCCCCGGTGCGATCCTGGCCGAGGCGACCCTCGCCTACATCGGCATCGGGGTCCAGCCGCCGCGAGCATCGTGGGGCAGCCTCATCGCCGAAGGCCAGAAGTACATCCGCTCGGAGGCCCACCTCGTCACCTTCCCGGCCATCGCGATCGCGCTGGCGCTCATCGGGTTCACCTTCCTGGGCGACGGCCTGCGCGACGCGCTCGATCCGAAGCTGAAGGGAAAGCAGTAGGGTGACGTCACCTGACCGATCCGTGTCGGCCGCCGACGCGCCGACCGTGATCGAGTTGTCCCCGGAAGACGTCCGGCGCGAACAGCTCGAGCGCAGGGACGTCCGGCCCGGCGACCGCGGGGCAGACGTCCTCCTCAAGGTGCAGGGCCTCTCGACCCACTTCTTCACGCCCGATGGGGTCATCCAGGCGGTCGACGACGTGAGCTTCGAGGTCGGTTACGGCGAGACGCTCGGCCTTGTCGGCGAATCCGGGTGCGGCAAGAGCGTCACGGCGCTGTCGATCGCCCGGCTGGTCCCCGATCCGCCGGGCAAGATCGTGGCCGGCGAGATCGTGTTCGACGGGATCGACGTCCTCAAGCTCAGCCAGGACGACGTGCGCAAACTCCGTGGGAGCGAGATCGGGTTCATCTTCCAGGACCCGCTCACCAGCCTCAATCCCACGCTGACGATCGGGTACCAGATCGCGGAGACGATCCGTGAGCACATGGGCCTGTCGCAGAAGGCCGCGCGCGATCGAGTCGTGGATCTCCTGGGCAAGGTGGGCATCCCGCGGGCGGCCGATCGCCTGAACGACTATCCGTTCCAGTTCTCGGGCGGGATGCGCCAGCGCGTGATGATCGCCATCGCACTGTCGTGTGATCCCAAGCTCATCCTGGCGGACGAGCCCACCACCGCACTGGACGTGACCATCCAGGCCCAGATCCTGGAGCTCATCTCGAAGCTCGCGGACGAGTTCCACACGGCCGTGCTGATGATCACCCACGATCTCGGCATCGCCGCCGGGATGTGCGATCGGGTGAATGTCATGTATGCGGGCCAGATCGTGGAGACCGCGTCAGTCGACGAGCTGTTCGACAATCCTCGGATGCCGTATGCGTGGGGTCTGCTCGACTCGCTGCCGCGCATCGATGACGTGAAGGGGGAGCGCCTGCGCACGATCGAGGGGCTGCCGCCGATGTTGATCAAGCCGCCAAATGCCTGCCGCTTCCTCCCGCGTTGCATCTATGAGCGCGAGATCTGCCGCGAGAACGAACCGGAGCTGTCACGGCGCGCGTCCGATACCCACCACGCGCGCTGCTGGGCGACCGAGCCCGACGGATGGATCCCGTGACGGCCACCGCCCAGCGAGTACCCGCAGCGCACGTCACCGACCCGAAGAATATCGTCGAGGTGGACGACCTCAAGGTCCACTTTCCGATCCGCTCGGGCATCTTCAAGACCGTCGCCGGGTCCGTCAGGGCCGTGGATGGCGTGACCTTCGAGGTCCGCCGGGGCGAGACGCTCGGTCTCGTCGGCGAATCCGGCTGCGGCAAGAGCACGATCGGCCGGGCGATGATCCGGCTTCGCGAGCCGACGAGCGGGCACGTCTATTTCGACGGCACCGACCTCGGCAGCCTGGGGTCCGAGCCGCTGCGAAAGATGCGTCGCAAGATGCAGATCATCTTCCAGGACCCGTACGGCTCCCTGGATCCGCGCATGACCGTCGGGTCGATCGTCAGCGAACCGATCGAGACGCACAGCCTGGCCAGCGGCCAAGCGAAGCGCGACCGGGTCGCCGAGCTACTGACGCTGGTCGGGCTGGACCCGGATTACGTTCAGCGCTACCCGCACGAGTTCTCGGGCGGCCAGCGCCAACGCATCGGTGTCGCCAGGGCCCTCGCCGTGGAGCCCGAGTTCATCGTGTGCGACGAGCCCATCTCGGCGCTCGACGTCTCGATCCAGGCGCAGGTCCTGAACCTGCTCGGCGACCTGCGCAAGCGGTTGGGCCTTACCTACCTGTTCGTGGCCCACGACCTGTCGGTCGTGAAGCACATCAGCGATCGCGTCGCGGTGATGTATCTCGGCAAGATCGTCGAGATCGGGCCGCCGGAGCAGCTCTACTCGGTGCCGGGTCACCCGTATACCCGGGCTCTGCTGTCGGCCGTACCGGTGCCCGATCCGACCGCGGAGCGCAAACGCAAGCGGGTCATCCTCCAGGGCGACGTCCCGAGTCCGGTGAACCCGCCGCCTGGTTGTCGGTTCCATACGCGCTGCTGGCTTTATGAGCAACTCGGGAAACCCGAGAACTGCCGGAGGGACGATCCGGCGCTGATCGTCCTCGACGGCGAGCACCGGGCCGCGTGTCACTACGCGGGGGATGCCCAGAAGACGGATGTGGGCGTGGCCCACATCGACGACCGCCCGGTCCGCCACGGGACACCCGATACGGCGCTCGCCTACCTCGCGGCAGAGCAGGTCGAGGATCCGGCCGCGGTGGACGCCACGGCAGCCGCGCACCGCGCAGCCCCGGTCGTCGCGGAATCCGAGGGGCCAGACACGCCGGGCGCCTCCGCGTAAGCGGATCTCGCTCGACTCGGGCACCCTACGCGGGACGGCCTCTGCGGCATGGGGCTTCGCCGAGGCACCGACCGGGTCAAGGGGAAACACACCGCATGGATCGGGCACGCCTCCGAGCGCTCCTGGCCCTCGTGCTCGCGATCGTGGTCGCCGCCTGCGCGAGCACGCCAGACCCCTCGCCGCGACCGTCGTCCGCGGCGCCGACGCCTGTGCCCTCGCCGAGCCCGTCCGCACCGCCCGAGCAGATCCTGACCGTGGCGATCGATGGCGACCTGGTCGGCGGGCTGTCGAATGCGGCCGACGGCGTGCGAACCCAGCGCGCGGCCGCGTTCCTGTACAACGGCCTGTACGGATACGACGAACGACTCACGCCGATCCCCGTCCTCGCGCGCGGCCCCGCGACGGTCTCGGCCGACGGTCTCACGTGGACCCTCCAGCTCCGTGACGACGTCGAGTTCCACGACGGATCTCCGCTCACGGCCGATGACGTCCTCCAGACCTACGAGCTGGCCCGGAGCGCGAATTGCCGCTTCGACCGGCCGCGCTGTCTCGCCATGGTCCTCGAGGCGGTCGCCAAGGTGGACGAACTGACCGTCGCCTTCACGCTCCGCGCACCGCAGCCGGGCTTCGCCACGACCCATCTCGGGCTCTGGATCGAAAGCAAGGCCGCCGTTGACGCCTCGTACGCGCGCTTGGCGCAGGGTGCCGAGTCGGTCACCGTGCGCGAGGTGATGGGCCTCCTCGATCGCGTCTCGGCCGAGGAAGCGGCGCCGACCGGACCCGACCGGACGACTGACTACGGGCAGTTCCGGACCGACGGCGAGGCATTGCTGCGCCGGGCCGGGATGCAGATTCCCAGCGAGCGCTTCCACACGTCGGATGACGTGCTCGACATCGAGGGCTACGTGGGCGACATCCTGGCTCGCCTCCGGGCGATCGACGCCGCATTCACGAGCCGGCCGATCGACGCGCTGGCTGCCGCCTACCCGTACCTGGATGTGCACGACACGCCGGTGGGCACGGGCCCGTTCGCCTTCGCCTCGTACGACCCCGGTGTCGCGCTGGAGCTCGTCGCCAACGAGGCGTACTTCCTCGGCGCGCCGACCATCAAGCGCGTGTCCTTCCGTATCCTCCCGACGGCCGCCGAGGCGGGAGAGGCGCTCGCGAGCGGTGCGGTCGATTGGCGGTTCCCGCTCGACGAGGCGGCCCACGAGGCGATCTCGGGCAACCCGGACGTCAAGGTCGTGGAGTACCCCGATCTCAGCTTCCTCGGCCTCTACTTCAATCTTCACCCCGAATCCGGCGGGCTCTTCCTGGAGCGGAACCTGCGCCAGGCCGTGTCGTACTGCGTCGACAAGCCATCGACCGCCACCACAGCGACCGATGGTCGCGGCACAGCGATCTACAGCGAGATCCCGCGGATGTCGTGGGCCTACCCGAGCGACGGGCTGAACGAGTATCCGACCGATCCCGCGGGTGCGAGGGAGCTCATCGAGGCGTCGGGTTGGGCGCTCGGCGACGACGGCATCTACGCGAAGGCCGGCCGCCGCCTGGCGACGGTCGTGGCGGTGCGCGAGGGGTTCCCCGAGCGCCTCCGCTGGATCGAGCTCGTTGCCGAGCAGGTCCGCGCGTGCGGCATCGAGCTCGGGATCCGCGAGGTGCCATTCACGACCATCGTGCGGATGCTCGACGTGTATCCGCACGTGAACGCCGCGGATCCGGGGGCGCGCCGGCCGTTCGACGTCTATCTCGGTGGGTTCGACACGACCCTGGAGCCGGATCCGTTCCGCCTCTACCACTCGACCGAATGCTCGTCAGCGGAGCGGTCATCCACCTTCAACTTCATCTGCTACCAGAGTGCCGCCGTCGACGGCCTCATCGATGCGGCCCGCAGGGAGACGGACCTGGGCCGGCGGGCGGAGCTCTACCACCAGTACGCCGTCGCGCTCTCGCAGGATCTGCCCGTGATGTACGCCTGGTCCGACATGGCGCGGGAGGGCCTGCGGACGAGCGTCGGGACGACCGACGGCGCCGGCCTGAGCCTTGACACGCCGACCTGGTTCCATGAGATGGAGAAGCTGACCAACCTCGTGGAGTAGCGGTCAGCCCTCGTCGGCGGGGGTGGCCTCGGGACTCGCGGACGGATGCACGGCCGCGCTGGCGCCAGCGGGCGCGGGACTCGGCGTCGGCGTGGGCTCCGCGACGTTTGGCGCGATCGTGGCCCCCGCCGACCCGGGCGTCATCGTGGCCCCCGCGACCCCGGGCGCAGTCGCTAGCCCGGCCACACCCGACGGGCCTCCCGCGGCGCCGGCCTCTCCCGGCTGGCGGAAATGACAGGCACACAGGTGCTCGGCGCCGAGGTCGATCAACGGCGGCACCTCTGCGGCGCAGATCTCCGGGTCGCCCAGCTTCGCGCGAAGCGGGCAGCGCGGGTGGAAGCGGCACCCGCGCGGCGGGTTGACCGGGCTCGGTACGTCGCCGGTGAGGATCACCCGCTGGCGGCGAATCTCGGGGTCGGGGACGGGGATGGACGACATCAGGGCGGCGGTATACGGGTGCTCCTGGTGGTGGAACAGCTCGCGCCGGTCGGCGAGCTCCGCGATGCGGCCCAGGTACATCACGGCGACCCGGTCGCTGATGTGCTCCACGACCCCCATGTTGTGGGCGACGAACATGTAGGTCAGGCCGAGTTCACGTTGGAGCGAATTGAGCAGGTTGAGCACCTGCGCCTGGATCGACACGTCGAGGGCCGACACGGGCTCGTCGCAGACCACGAGGTCTGGCTCGAGGACGAGCGCACGGGCGATCCCGATGCGCTGGCGCTGGCCGCCGCTGAACTCGTGCGGGTAGCGCCGGGCGTGGTACTGCTGCAGGCCGACCATGTCCATCATCCGGCTAACCTTCTCGCGACGCTCGGCAGCCGTGCCCAGGCCGTGGATCCGCAGGCCCTCGCCGATGCTGTCGCCGATGGGCGTGCGTGGGTCCAGGCTCGCGTACGGGTCCTGGAAGATGATCTGCATCCGGCGCCGGTACGGCTTGAGCGCCGCGCCCCGGACGGCCGTGATGTCCTTGCCGTCGAACAGGATCGTCCCGGAGGTCGGGTCGATGAGGCGCAGCAGCAAGCGTCCGACGGTGGTCTTGCCGCACCCGGACTCGCCGACGAGACCCAGGGTCTCGCCGCGGCGGATCGTGAAGCTGACGCCGTCCACGGCCTGGACGAGGCCGATCTGCCGCTGGAGGATCCCGCCCCGGACCGGAAAATGCTTGACGAGGTCGACGACCTCGACCAGCGGCGTGTCAGCGGCCACCGGAGGCGCGACGCTCCCGGGCGGAAGCGACGGGGCGGTCGTCACGCGCCGAACCTGCCCTCTCCGCGGGCCGGCAGCGGCCCGATCCGCTCTCCGTGCTCGCCCCGCGGCATCAGGCCCCCGGCAGCGTCGTGATAGAGCCAGCAGCGCACGTCATGACCCGGGTCGACGGGTCGCAGCAACGGGTGGACCTCGTTCGCGATCGCGACGTCCTCCACGATCTTGGTCGCACAGCGCGGCGCGAACCGGCAGCCGCGGGGGAGGTCGATCAGGTTGGGGACGTTGCCCGGGATGACCGCGAGCTCCTCCTGGACGGCCCCCACGACAGGGATCGAGCCGATCAGGCCCTGCGTGTAGGGGTGGAGTGGCCGTTGGAACAGCGAGGTCACGTCCGTTTGCTCCACGATCTCGCCCGCATACATCACCGCCACCCGGTCGCACATCTCGGCGACGACGCCCAGGTCATGGGTGATGAGCACGATCGCTGTGCCGGTCTCGTCTCGCAGGTTGCGCATCAGGTCCAGGATCTGCGCCTGGATCGTGACGTCGAGCGCGGTCGTCGGCTCGTCGGCGATGAGCAGCTCCGGTTCGCAGGCGAGAGCCATCGCGATCATCACGCGCTGGGCCATGCCACCGGACATCTCGTGCGGGAAGCTCTTGAGCCGCCGTGCGGGATCGGGGATGCCGACCCTCTTGAGCAGCTCCTCGGCGCGCGCATGCGCGATCTTGCCCTTCATCCCGCGGTGGATGCGCAGCACCTCCTCGATCTGGCGACCGACATCCCAAACCGGGTTCAACGACGAGGTCGGCTGCTGGAAGATCATGCTGATCCGGTCGCCGCGGATGCGCCGCATCTCGTCGTTCGACAGCTTGAGCAGGTCGCGGCCATCGAAGATGACCTCGCCGCCTTCGATACGGCCAGGCTTCGCCACCAGCCGCATGATCGACAGGCTCGTGACGCTCTTGCCGCAGCCGGATTCGCCGACCAGGCCCATGATCTCGCCCCGGTCGACGTGGAAGTCGATGCCGTCGACGGCTCGGACGATCCCGTCGCGGGTGAAGAACGAGGTCCGCAGGGCCTTGACCTCGAGGAGTGGTTTCTCGCCGCGCTCCCGCCTTCGTTTGCGCTCCGACGCCGGCCGGATCTCCTCGATGACGGTCTGGTCGAGGGAGACGCCCAGGACCGCGGGTGCCGTCGTCGCGGTCTTGTCCGTCATCGATTGAGCCTCGGATCGAGCGCGTCGCGCAGCCCGTCGCCCAGGAGGTTGAACCCGAGGACACAGAGCGTGATGGCGAGGCCGGGGAAGAAGATGAGATGCGGCGCGGAGAAGAAGAGACTGCGGTCGAGGGCGATCATCGCTCCCCATTCGGCCGTGGGTGGCTCGGCCCCGAGTCCCACGAAGGACAGCGCGGCGACCTCGAGGATCGCTCCGCCGATGCCCAGGGTTCCCTGGACGATCAGCGGCGTCAGCGCGTTGGGGAGCACGCGCCGTGAGAGGATGCCTGACGGCGACTCGCCGAGCGCCCGCGACGCGGTGACGAAGTCGTTCTCGCGCACCGACAGGACCGACGCACGCATGACCCGGGCGTAGATCGGGATGGCCACGATCCCGATCGCCAGCTGGGCGTTGATGAGCCCAGGCCCGAGCACGGTCACGATGGCGATCGCCAGGATCAGGCTGGGGAACGAGAGGACGACGTCCATCAGCCGCATGAGCACGTTGTCCACCCAGCCGCCGGCATAGCCGGCGACGGCTCCGATGAACGAGCCCAGCACGATCGCGAAGCCGACCGTCAGGAAGCCGATGCGAAGCGAGATCTGGGCGCCGTAGACGACCCGGCTGAACTCGTCGCGGATGTTCGCGTCGAGGCCCATGAGATGTTGCGGCTGGTCGATGGGGCAGCCCAGCAGGTGGATACACGGGGGTTGACCGGCCCGTCCCGGTTCGCCCAGCGAGAGCATCGAGGTGATCGGATCGTACGGCGCGATGACCGGCGCGAAGAGCGCGATGAAGACCAGGGAGATGAGGATGGCCAGGCCGACCACGGCCGATCGCTGTCGGAGGACGTTGCGCAGGGTATCGCGCCGGAGCGAGCCGGCAACCGGCCGGGCGCCCGTCTCTGCGGGCAGGAGCTGTTCGTGGACGGGTTCGCTGGTGAACGTCATCCCAACCGGATCCGCGGGTCGAGGTAGGCGTATGAGATGTCGACCAGGAGATTGACGACGAGGTACGCCACGGCGACGACGATCGTGACTCCCTGGACGACGAGGTAGTCGCGGCCGGAGATGGCCTCGAACAGGGTCTTGCCCATCCCGGTCAGGTTGAAGATCGTCTCGGTCAGGATCGCGCCGGACAGGAACGCGCCGAGCGACAGGCCGATGACGGTCACCACCGGCAGCAGGGCATTTCGCATGCCGTGCCGGATGACCACCGAGCGTTCCTTGAGGCCCTTGGCCCGAGCGGTCCGCACGTAATCGAGGCCAAGGACCTCGAGCAAGCTGGAACGTGTCATGCGGGCGACGATCGCAAGCGGGATGGTGCCGACGGCCACGGCTGGCAGGATGAGATGCCGGACGGCGTCGACGAAGGTCGACCACTGGCCGGTGACGAGCGTGTTGAATAGGAACATGTTCGACAGGAAGTCAAGGACCGCCCGCGGCGGCCCGGACAGGTCCTGAAGCCCCCACGAATCCGCGAGCGGCGTGACCGAGAGGCCCGGCGACAGGCGGCCGGACGGCGGCAGGGCCAGGGGCGTATCCCTGAGCAGGACCGCGAACGTGAACGCCAGGATGAGGCCCAGGACGAAGACCGGGGTGGACACACCGAGGTTGGCGATGATCATCGTGCCGACGTCTGCTGGCGAGTTGCGGCGAGTGGCCGAGAGGAGCCCCAGGGACACGCCGATGACGGTCGCGAACACGAGCGCCACGAAGGTCAGCTCGACGGTGACGGGCAGGCGTTCCAGGAGCAGGTCGGTGACGGGTCGCCCGAACCTGATCGATGTGCCGAGATCGCCCGCGGCGAGGGCGCCGGTGTAGATGATGAACTGTTCCCAAAGGGGCTTGTCGAGGCCGAATCGGATCGCGAACTGCGCGCATAACTGAGGCGTGGCCTTCTCACCGTACGTCGCCGTGCACGGATCGCCCGGAATGACCCGGACGAGCACGAAGACGAGTAGGAGGATGCCGAGCAGGACCGGGATACTCGAAAGCAGGCGGCGGATGATGAATCTCGTCATCCGTGTCGTTCGCCTCTCATGTCAAATTTCGTCGACTGGGTCGCTCGGCAGACGATACGCGTAGGGCGCCGCCGAAGCGACGCCCTACGCGAGTGCGGGACGGGTACTAGGTCGCCGGAGTCGGGGGCGGCGGGTTCAGGAACCCACCGAACAGACCCGGGAAGTAGGTGAACGAGTTGTCACGACCCTTGTGGAGCGGATGCTCCGCGTCCCACTGGGACGCATAGGACAGGACGACGTCGTTCGCGTCGAGCGTGGCGCCGTCGTGGAACGTCACGTTGCTGCGCAGCGTGCACGTCCAGACGTCGAGCGTATCGTTCGGCGCGCACACTTCAGCCAAGCCCGGCTCGGCGGCCGTACCGGCGATCTCGTAGGCGTACAGGGGCTCCATCATCTGCTCACAGACGCGGAGTGCCTCGCCGTCCGACTCGTCGGCGCAATAGAGGCCGGGCGGCTCCCCGTTCTGCATCCAGACCATCTGGGTGCGATCGCCGGGGGTCATCGACCCGAAGTGCTCATTGCCGAGTGGGGATGCATGGGCGCCCTGGACGTCGGCCCGGTAGGCGACCGCGGAACCGCCATGGACGACCGGGACCATCGGGACGTGTGCCTTGATGGCGTTGTTCGCGGCGACATAGGACGGCTCTCGCTCGGCGTCACTCGCGCCGGAGCCACCCGCGGTCAGGGCCGAGGTGATGTCGTCGAACTTCTCGCCGAACTGCTTCGATGCGCCGGCACCGAAATGGAAGTCGAGGAAGTTGGTGACGTCCGGATAGTCGGCGCCCCAACCCAGCAGATAGATCCCGTCGAGCAGGCCGTTGTCGGAGTTGTCCAGGAACGTCCCGGACTCCTGGACCTCGATCGTGGCGGTGATGCCCAGGTTCTCGGCCAGCTGGCGCTGCACCTCCTGTGCGATCGTTGTCGGCGCCGGCAGATAGCCACGGGCGACGTCACGGAGCTGGATCTTTGTCGTGAAGCCGTCCGGGAACCCGGCCTCGGTCAGCAGGTCCTTGGCCGCCGCTGCGTCGAACTCGTACCACGCGTCGCCGGCACAACCGTTCGGGATGGAGCACGGCGTGAAGTGGGAGGCGACTTCCGATCCGGGCGGATAGAAGTTGTCTGTGATCGCCTTCCGGTCGATCCCCATGGCGATCGCCTGGCGGACCTTCTCGTTGTCGAACGGAGCGAACGCGTTGTTCATACCGAGATACAGGACGTTGAGGCCCTCGCGTGCCTTGAGCTGCAACTCCGCGTTGCCCTCGACGGTCGCGAAGTCCGTAGGCCCGACGTTGTCGATCCCGTCCACGCTGCCCGCCTGGAGCTCCACGAGCCGCTGCGCGGCCTCGGTGCCCCAGCGCACGATGAGCCGCTCGGTCTTCGCCGCATCGCCCCAATAGCCGTCGTGGCGGCTCAGGGTGATGTCCGAGCCACGGCTCCAAGCTTCGAGCTTGTACGGCCCGGTGCCGTTCACCTTCTCGACGATGGCCTGGTTGGTCGCACCGTCGGGGTCGATGTTTGCCTCGAGCCAGGCGGTGTCGTTGATCGCGAACGCGGTGAACGCGATCTTCGAGAGGAACGCGACGTCTGAGCTGCACAGCTCGAACACGACGGTGCTCGCGTCGGTCGCGCTGATCTTCTTGAAGTTGCCGGTGTAGGCCGAGTGCTCAGCGTCCGGCGGATCGGTCTGGCCGCACGGGGCCTCGCCCTCGGCCGGGTAGGCCATCGCCTCGAACGGCGCGGCGCTTTGAGGGGCCGTGGTCGGAGCAACGGATGCGGGGCCTGATGGGGCGGCCGACGGGGTACAGGCCGCGAAGACGATCGCGACGGACGCGGCCAACGCCGCGAACCGCAGCGACCACCCACGTGATCGGGTCATGCTTTCGAATCCTCCTCTGTGCCCCGGTGCTGGACCGTTCTGCCTCCCTGTCCAGGATCGCGGAGCGTGGCGGCGACCACGCAGCACCCTTTCGAATGGCGCGGGTGCCCGGAACACTAGCACCGGGAGGCGTCCACGTCACGCTGTCCGATACCGTCCCGGCTCGGGTCGGTTATGCGCCTTCGCGTATGCTCGCGCCCATGGACACGATCCGCGTAGCCCTCGCGCAGCTGGCGCCCAGCCTCGGGGAGCTGGACCGCAACCTGCGTCGGCATCACGAGCTCCTGGATCAGGCTCGGGCGGACAAGGCGGACCTGGTGGTCTTTCCGGAGCTCGGCCTGACCGGTTATCAGCTCCAGGACCTCGCGGCCGAGGTCTCACTCCGGCTGGACGACCCGCGACTGGCCGATCTGGCCGCCGCGACCGACGACCTTTCCGCGATCGTCTCGTTCGTGGAGGAGTCGGCCGATCACCGGCTGTTCATCGCGGCGGCCCTGCTAGAGGACGGCGAGATCCGCCACGTCCACCGCAAGCTGTTCCTGCCGACCTATGGCCTGTTCGACGAACGCCGCTTCTTCGGCGCTGGCGACATGCTGCGGGCGGTGCCCTCGCGGCTGGGGCTGGGTCTCGGGATCGGGATCTGCGAGGACTTCTGGCACCTGACGGTCCCCCAGGTGCTTGCTCTCGACGGCGCCCAGATCCTCATCAACGTTTCGTCGTCGCCGGGCCGTGATCTCGCTGCCACGAACGAGGTGGGTCTGGGAACGGCCACGTCGTGGCGAACGCTCATGCGGACCTACGCCCAACTCACGACCTCGTTCGTGGTGTTCTGCAACCGTGTCGGGGTCGAGGAGTCGATCTCGTTCTGGGGTGGCTCGGAGGTCATCGCCCCGACCGGCGCGGCCCTGCTGAGCGCTCCGATGTACGACGAGGGGTTGTTCTCCGTTGACATCGCCCCGGCCGACATCCGGCGTGAGCGGATCGGGCTGCCGCTCCTGCGTGACGAGCGACCGGAGCTCCAGATGCGCGAGCTCGCGCGGATCATCGCGGAGCGAGCCGGCATGGCGGACGACTCCACGAGCGAGCCCGGTGCCGGGCCCGGCCTGGACCTTGCGCCTGGTGATCGTTTACCGCATCCCATCGGCTTCCGACGCGAGGCCGGCGGGTGACGAGCCCGGTCGCCTTCGAGCTGCCGCCCGAGCTCGCGATCGACACGGACATCGCGCGGCGGGTCATCGGGGAATTCGTCCGCGGCCAGCTCCGCCAGGCCGGGTTCGAGCGTACGGTCCTGGGCCTGTCGGGCGGTATCGACTCGGCGCTCGTCGCGTATCTGACGGCCGAGGCGATCGGCGCGGACAAGCTCCTGTGCGTGCTCATGCCGTATCGAACGTCGTCGCCGGCCTCCCAGTCCGACGCGGAGGAGGTCGTTCGGCGGCTGGGAACGGCCTCGGAGCTCGTGGACATCTCGCCGATGGTCGATGAGTTCTACGGACCCGACACCGATGCCTCCGACCTGCGCCGGGGCAACTTCATGGCCCGCATGCGGATGAGCGTGCTGTACGACCGGTCGGTCACCTGGGGCGGCCTGGTCGTGGGGACCGGCAACAAGACCGAATCGCTCATCGGTTACACGACGATCTTCGGTGACTCGGCCTGCGCGTTCAACCCGGTCGGGGACCTGTACAAGAGCCAGGTTCGCCAGTTGGCCGCGGCCCTCGGGGTGCCGGACGCCATCATCACCAAGGCGCCGTCCGCCGACCTGTGGCCGGGTCAGACGGACGAGAGCGAGTCGGGGTTCAGCTATCCGGAGCTCGACCGGCTGCTGTTCTGGCGGATCGACAAGCGGCGCTCGATCGACGAGGTCGTGGCCCTCGGCTTCGATCGCGCCCTGGTCGAGCGAGTCGACCGGATGGTGGCCGGCGCCGAGTTCAAGCGGCAGGTGCCGCCGATCGCCAAGCTGGGGCCGCGAACGGCGGGCGTGGATTACCTGTACCCGCGCCGGCGGCCGGGGTCGGCGCGGGAGTGAGCGCTGGCGACGCGGGCGAGGGTGCCCCGTCGGGCCGAGCCGCCGCGGCGGGCCTTGGCGTGTTGTACATCGTGGCCACGCCGATCGGCAATCTCTCGGACGTCACATTGCGAGCGCTGGAGGTGCTCGCCGCCGTTCCGCTGATCGCCGCCGAGGACACCCGGTTGAGCAAGCGCCTGCTGGACCGCCACGGGATCTCGGCGAGGCTGACGAGCTACCACGCCAGGAGCGGGCCCGGCCGGCTGGTTTCGCTCCTGGAGCACCTGCGCGGCGGTGCCGACCTCGCACTCGTGACCGATGCCGGAACGCCGGTCGTGAGCGATCCCGGCGCCGATCTCGTGGCCGCCTGGGCAGGCGAGGGAGGCCGGGTCGTGCCGGTCCCGGGAGCCTCGGCCGTGCTTGCGGCGGTCGCCGCGTCCGGCGTGACCGGGCCGCGCTGGTCGTTCGAGGGGTTCCTGCCGCGCTCCGGGCGGGACCGAAAGGACCGGTTGGCGGCGATCGCCGCGGATGAGCGCGGGTCCGTGCTGTTCGAGGCGCCCGGGCGGGTCGCGGCCACGCTCCGCGATCTTGCCGCGGCCTGCGGTGCGGGGAGGGCCGGCGCGGTGGGCCGCGAGCTGACAAAGCTCCACGAGCAGGTCGTGCGGGGCACGCTCGGGGAGCTGGCGGCCGCCGTGGGCGATGGCACGATCCCGGCCCGGGGCGAGTTCGTGCTCGTCGTCGGGATGGGCGGGAACGCGGACGGCCCAGGCTCGTCGGCGGCGGCCGATGCCGCCGCCCGGGACGACCTCGCGGCCGCCCTCGTGCAGGTCCAGGCACTCGTGGACGCGGGCACGCCCCGGGGCGAGGCCGCGAAACGGGTTGCCGCGGCCACGGGTCTGCCGCGCCGGCGGCTCTACGAGGTGGCCGTGGGCTCCTGAACACGTCCAAGTCGACAGGCAGGTGCCGATCCGAACGCACGTGCCGGTCGGCGTGCGCGTGGTGCGCCTATCAGCGACCGGGACCGTCGTCAGTGTCGAATCATGCACGCCGTGCACATCGGGAAGCCTGAAGCCCCCGAAATCGCAGGGCCGCGCGGTCCCGCCAGCCCTTCGTTCGCCGATAGGCGCGTGGGATGCACGCGGAACGACTGATGGGGCTCGTCATTCAACGGTGCGGGCACCCCCTAGCTGTTCCGCCGTCCTCGGTGGCGGCGTCACCGCGCCGTTCGCATCGCCATCATCCTGTTCCTCGCGGGCCCGGATCGCCTCCCTGGCGGCTTCAGCCGCGACCGACGCCGCCCGCGCCACCCAGCGCCATTGCGGCCCGGCCATGCGATCGATCATCTGGCCCGTGCGTTCGTCCCCAGCCGCCTCGATCACGATGCCCGCGCCGCTCCGCACCAGCCGGCCGAGATCGTCGAGTGCACCCAGGGCTCCTTCGCGCCTGACGCCGGGCGTATCCCCGCCGACCACGGCTTCGCCGGCCATCGCCCCGGCCCGCAGGTCTCGCTCGATCTGGAGGCGCTGGCGATAGAGCACCTCCCATTCCTCATACGGGATCTCGAGCGTCGAGAGCTGCTCGTCGATCGCGGCGAACTCGGCGGCCGCGGCGTCGTCAAATCGGGGCGGGTGGTCCGGGCTCGCCGTCGGCGGTCGGGCGAGGGCCGCGAGCCGATCCTCGATAGCCTGCGCCTCGGCACTGATCGTGAGATGCGCCGCTGACGTCGTGAGTCGGCTGGACATGGCCGCCCGTGCGCGGGCAACGAGCAGTGGCTTGCCGGAGATCAGCAGGTCCATCGGGTAGATGAGGATGTCGAGGTCCTTGCCATCGAGCTGGATGAGCTTCTCGGGGACGAGTGAGGCGGCGCTGCCACCCGCCACGGCGGCGAGCCACTTGGCGGGCTTCGACATCGCGGCCGGCGCGTTCGTCGCGACCACGTCGATACCGGCCGCCTCGAGAGCGCGATCGAGATCGGAGGCGACCTCGTCGTACTTGCCGGGGACGATCACCAGCGGCACGTGCGCGTCGGTCCAGCCCTTGACCAGGCCTCGCGCCTTGCGGAAGATCCCGAGCCCCGCGAGGAAGATCAAGAGGACGGACAGGAGGAGCGTCAGCGGATATCCGCGGAGCACGCTTTCGGCGATGCGTTTGGCAGAGCGGTCCGCCGGGGTCGACAACATCAACGTGAGCGCGCCGATGACCGACGGCACGATGAGAGCCCCGATGACCATGACCAGGCGGATCACGCCTTCGGGCACGATGTCCTGCTCTGGCACGAACGCGAGCAGGAACAGGCCGATGTCCGGGAACAGGACGCCGGCCAGCAGGACGATCCAGATGACGGACCCGAACGTGATCCCGAGCAGGAGGTACTGGCGCGACGCCGGCACGCGCCCGAAGAGCAGCGTGCTCGCCCAACCAAGGGCCGTGGTCAGGATCTTGCCGACGAAGCGCGATCCGAACGCGAACAATGCCGCGAGGATGGCCATGGACGCCAGCGTGCGCCGCCGCGGCTCTCGCGGGTTCTCCAGCGTGCCGTCCCGGCCTTACGGCTGCCTCTCGACTCGGCAGCATGCCGGTACGGGCGTGGGCCCTCGGGGCGTGCGGCGGCGACGACGCGGGAGGGGACACGCGCCGTCGCCGCGGGGTGTGCCAGGCGGATGTCAGGCCGCGGCTTCGGTGCCCTCCTCCTCGTCGTCCTCAGGGTCGTCCGGGGCGATCGCCTCGGCCCCCTCGGGGATCGGCTCGGTCGGCGGCACGTCGCCGAACTTCTCGGCCTGGGCGACGAGCGCGTCGGCCGACTGCTGGGCCTCGTAGTCCTTCTTCCGTCGCCCGGACAGCATCTCGACGTGGCTGGCGACGACTTCCGTCTTCCAGTGCCGCTGGCCGCGGTCGTCGTCCCACGATCGCGTCTGGAGTCGACCCTCGATGGCGACCTGCTGACCCTTGCCGAGATACGTGCCGGCGATCTCTGCCAGCCGATCCCAGGTGACCACGGGGTGGTACTCGGCCTTCTCGCGGCCGCCCCCGATGAACTCGTTGCTCGCCACGGTGAACGTCGTGACGTTCTTGCCCGACGCCAGGCTGCGCATCTCCGGGTCGCGCGTGAGGCGGCCTGTCAGAAAGACCTTGTTCACGGTCCATCTCCTTCCCGGTCGGCCGGAATGCTCCGGTCCCGACCCTGCGTGTGGACGGCGGGTCCATCGCGGCGGGCATGGGTCGCCGGCCCCGGCGGACGGGCCAAGGCGGGCACGTTCGGCGGTACGGCGTTCGGCGGGGCGATCGTTTCGGCGGGGCCGGCAATGTCCGGCGGGCACGACGGACCCTAGCAGCGGGCCCTTCACCGGTCCGCATCCGCGACTTCACCGTGACTCACCCGAGTCGGCCGACGGTGGCCGCGGCGAGCCCTGCGTCAACGGACCTTCGGGCCACAGACAGTCGTGTATGCAGCGCCCAACGTGAACTGGAGCCGCCGCGGCGTCTGGATCCGGATGGCCGGGAATGGCCGAGGGTTCAGCGCCCGACACGCAGCGCGTGCGGCGGAAGGGATGCCATGGCGATCGGCGAAGATCTGGGGTCACCGAAACCGCGCTTGCTCGATGGTGCCGCGGCCTTGCCCCGGCCGGACCGCGCACCGCAGCCCGACGCCGCGCGCGTCCCCGTGCGAGGTCCAGCGCTTGTCCTGCTGCTGGCGATCGCCACCGCGTTGTTGTGGCCCGTGCCTCTGTTGACCGCGCCTGACGACGGCATGGTCGGTTGCTACACCAGCGGCGCCGATGGCGTCTTGACGGTCGACCCGACCTACGGGACCGCGATCGTCGAACATGAGGCTCCCGTGCCGGTCATGTGGCCGCGTGGCTACACGGGGCGGCGTTCCATCTCGGGAGTCGAGGTCGTCGACCAGTCAGGGCACGTGGTAGCGCGGACCGGGACGCGCGTGCGGATCGGGGGAGGCTACACGGGTGATGCGCCTCGAGCCTTCCTCGCGTGCGGCTTCGTCCAGGCCCAGTAACGGCGCGCCGCGCCGGCGGATCAGCGGGTCGCGGTCTCCGAACGGCCCGGGCGTGCCTCGCCTGGCGCGGGCAACGATGTGACGCTCCCTTTTGCGCTCGTCCCGGCTCGACGCCGCGCCGATCGGGGCTTCGTCGTGCTCTTCGCGATGCCGAGCGCGCCGTCCGGCGCCATGGTGTGCGAGTCGGTCGTCTCGGACACCGCCCCGACGCCCTCGGACCGGGCGGCCCCGACCGCAGCCTCGTCCGGCCGACGCGGCCGGACGGGACGTCCGGGCACGGCGTCCGGAACCATGATCGTCGGGCCACCGTGGGCGGTATTTGCGGCGATCAGGGCGAGGACCTTGGGGTCGGGTGTCGGGGCCTCGCTCCCGAAGAGGTCGCAAAAGGACTCGACGAGCTCAGGGTCGAACTGCGTCCCCGCATGGCGACGCAGCTCCGCGATCGCGGCCGGGTGCGACATCGCGGGCTTGTACGGGCGGTCGGTGGTCATGGCGTCGTAGGCATCGGCCACGGCCACGATCCGAGCACCCAAGGGGATCTCGCTCGCCCGGAGGCCGTAGGGATAGCCGTGGCCGGCGAACCGCTCGTGGTGATGCAGGATGATCGGGACGGCGTCCTTGAGCGCGGCCGCCTGCTCCAGGATGACCTGCCCGATCCGCGGATGCTGGACGACGGTCCGCCACTCGGCCGAGGTGAGCGGCAAGGGCTTCTCGAGGATCTCCTGCGGCACGGCCACCTTGCCGACGTCGTGCAGGAGGGCGGCGATCCGCAGTCGATCGATGTCAACGTCCGGCAGTTGGAGCTGCTTGGCCATCGATACGACGATCGTGGCGATGACGGCCGACGGCTGGCCGCGGTAGTGGGGGAGCGGCAGCAGCACGGACGTAAGTGCGGCGGTCGCGGCGTCGCGGGCCTGCTGGCCGACCTGCAGGGCTCGAGCACGACCGGCGGCGGAGATCGGGGCACGGGGGACGCGGTTGTCGTCATCGGGCTCGGCGAAGATGTAGGTCTGGTTCCGGCCGAGCGACTTCGCCGAGTACATGGCCGCATCGGCGTCGCGGATCAGGGTCTCCATGCGGACGTTGTTGCCGATCCCGCCCGCGATGCCGATCGAGACCGTCACCGAGATCTGCTGCCCACCCGGGATCGTATGGCGCTGGCGCTGGACGAGCGCGCGCAGCTTCTCCGCGAGGAATGCCCCTTCCTCGACATCGGTCTCGGTCAGGATCAGCATGAATTCCTCGCCGCCGTACCGACCGATCATGTCGGTCGTGCGGAGGTTCGCGGCCAGCGTCTGCGCGACGCCACGCAGCACGATGTCACCGACGCCGTGGCCGTACGTGTCGTTGACCGGCTTGAACTGATCGATGTCAACGAAAGCGACCGACAATGGACGCTCGTAGCGGGTCGCCCTTACGACCTCGGAAAACAGCTCGGCGAGGAGTGCCTGCCGGTTCGAGACGCCGGTGAGGCGATCGACGGTCGCCCGGTCGTGGGTGTCGGCCAGGGCGGTCGAGATGCCGTTCACTGCGCCGGCAAGACGGCCCTCGAGGCCGGCACTGCCCGAGGCGACCTGGATCGTGTAATCGCCCTTGGCGATCTGCTCCGCAGCCTTCACCAGGCGGGCGAATCGGTACCGAAAATGCGCCCCGACCACCAGTGCGCTCAGCGACACGCCGATGGACCCGGCCGCGATGGCAGCGAGGATCGAGCGGTATCCCTCATCGATCCACGAGATCAGGGCATCGGGCATGAACAACGACAGAGCCCCGATCGCGACCGGAGCCGCGAGCGCCAGGACCCCGAGTAGGCGCATCACGTCCCCAAGGCTACCGGTGGGCGGCCTCTGGACGGCCTCGCCGGAGGTACCACCAGGCGCCCGCCATACGTACCGCCCTGTGCACCACGACGGCCGGTGCGGCGGCGTTTCGACCGGTCTGACCCCAAGCCGGCTGCTATACTCCGGCCGTCCTCGACCGCAGCGGGGGATCCCGCGAACCAGGAGGTCAAGCGATCGCGCGAGAAGGGCGCTTCGGCCGTCCAGTATGGCGCCCGAGCGACCAGCCCCCGGCGATCCGCCGCAGCGTCGGCGGCGCGGCGAGACGGGAGATGTCTATCCGGGTCCCAGGGCACGCGTCCAGGGGCCTTTTCCTTTGCCCGCAGGCGCGATCCTGATGCCCGCGACCGTGATCGTCGGGCTCCAGTGGGGCGACGAAGGCAAGGGCAAGACGACGGACTTCCTGGCCGAGCAGACCGCCATGGTCGTGCGCTACCAGGGCGGCGACAACGCCGGCCACACGGTCGTCCGAGGCGACGAGGTGTTCAAACTCCAGCTGACGCCGTCTGGCGTCCTCTATCCGCACATCACCTCGGTCATCGGCAACGGGGTCGTGGTCAACCCCGTGACCCTCATCGCCGAATTCGACATGCTGACCGCCCGCGGCATCTCGACGGACCGCGTCCGGGTCAGTCGCAGCGCGCACGTGATCATGCCGTACCACGTGGCGCTGGACCAGGCGAACGAGACGCGCCTGGCGGGCGCCAGGGTCGGGACGACCGGTCGTGGCATCGGCCC
>CAZFXH010000293.1:0-3869 GCA_964522905.1 uncultured Anaerolineaceae bacterium | reverse complement strand
AAGCTCCCGCTCGAGGGGCCGACGAAGCTCGACCCGAAGGAGGTCGAGGAGCCCACCGCGGAAGACCTCGAGGCCATCAGCGCCGACATGATCGGCATCGATGACCCGGTCCGGATGTACCTCAAGGAGATCGGCAAGGTCGCCCTGCTGACCGCCGAGGAAGAGGTCGTCCTGGCCAAGGCCATCGAGCTCGGCGAGCAGCTCGTCGACGAGCCGTGGAAGGGCATCGCGTCGCTCCATCAGTGGACGCTCCACGACACCGAGCGCAAAACGCGGACCCAGAAGCCGCAGCATCGCCTCCCGTACGGCGACGAGGCGCACGCCCTCGTGCGCACCGCCATCTCTGCCAAGGCCGCGAAGGACCTCCTGGTGCCCTCGCCCGACTTCCACCTCATCAAGGCGGGCCGCGATGTCCAGTCGGACGGCACCAAGGATCTGCTCAAGCAGGCCAAGAAGCTCGTCCACAAGTACAACGAGCGACCGAACGCGGACGACTTCATCACGCTGCTGGATTGGGCGTTCATGGCCGTCCACAACGGCGATCTCGACTCGCGCGACAACGTCGGGCTGCGGGCGATCTGGGACTGGACGCGCGAAGGCGTGGCCTTTCCGGCGCTGGAGCGCTACATCATGGCCGGCAACGAGGCCGAGCTCCTCAAGAAGATGGGATACGACCCCGAGGTCCCGGCCAACACGAAGCTGCGTGACCGCAAGGGCGTGATCGTCGGCATCGGTCGTGACGCGCGCGAGCAGCTGACCTCGGCCAATCTGCGGCTGGTCGTCTCGATCGCCAAGAAGTACATCGGGCGCGGCATGTCGTTCCTGGATCTCATCCAGGAAGGCAACATCGGCCTGATCCGGGCAGTCGAGAAGTTCGATTACGAGAAGGGCTTCAAGTTCTCCACCTACGCG
This sequence comes from uncultured Anaerolineaceae bacterium, assembly GCA_964522905.1. Lineage (GTDB taxonomy): Bacteria > Chloroflexota > Limnocylindria > Limnocylindrales > CSP1-4 > SPCO01. Next base: position 2,957 of record CAZFXH010000293.1, on the reverse strand, counting down.
ACGTGGTGGATCCGCCAGGCCATCACCCGGGCCATCGCCGACCAGGCGCGGACGATCCGCATCCCGGTCCACATGGTCGAGACGATCAACCGACTGATCCGGGTCTCGCGTGGGCTCCTGCAGGAGCTCGGTCGCGAGCCGACGGTCGAGGAGATCGCCGAGGCGATGTCCAAGGGCCAGGAGGTCCAGGTCACCCCGGAGAAGGTCCGCGAGATCATCAAGGTCTCGCAGGAGCCGGTCTCGCTCGAGACGCCGATCGGTGAGGAGGAGGACTCCCACCTCGGAGATTTCATCGAGGACCGCGGCGCCCTGGCTCCGGCCGAAGCGGCTTCGCACCAGCTGCTCAAGGAGCAGGTCGAGGCCGTGCTCGACTCCCTCACCGGACGCGAGCGTCGCGTCCTGCAGCTGCGCTTCGGGCTCGAGGACGGCCGGGCGCGGACGCTGGAGGAAGTGGGCAAGGAGTTCAACGTCACCCGCGAACGGATCCGCCAGATCGAGGCGAAGGCGTTGCGCAAGCTGCGCCACCCGTCCCGGTCGCGCAAGCTCAAGGATTACCTGGAGTAGTCGTTCCGGCCGCGCGGCTTAGCCGCGCGGCTCGCGAAGAGCCCAACGTTCGGGGGTGAGGCCGATCGGACCGGCGTCGACGAGTCGGTCGGGCGCCCCAACGGGCGCGAGCTGACCGGTCATCCAGTCGTGATACCAGGGCGCCCACGTCCGAACGCCGCCGTCGTGGTATTCGGCGTACGAACGGCCATAGGGTGGCTCGTCGAGAGGCCGCGCGGACGTGAATGACCCCGCATCGTGGAGGGGCGGGAGCTCCACCTCCGAGACGCCGAGCGCCCGGTAGACCGCCTCGACCTGGTGCAGCCACTCGTGGACGTATCCCTGCTCAGGGTCCGGATCGGTCAGGAGCGTGCGCCAGTGGTCGGTCGAGATCGACGAGAACCCGGCTCCGAATGTCGCGTCGGACGGTCCCAGGCTGCAGCCCCAGCCGCACTGGGGCACGGCCGGATCACCGGGCCACAGGGCGTACACGGAGTCGAAGGTCGCGCCCGTCTCGGCGACCTGCTCGAGCTCGGGGCGGACCTCGCGCGGTCCGACCCACCATCGGCCCTCGCCGCTGGATGACAGCGACCGGATCGACCGACGCACCTCGATCACGTCGAGTGGCTCGAGGGTCGCGAGGCCGTCGCTCCAGGCCGTCACCGTCGCCGGCAGGCGCTCGACGACGTCCATCACGGCGGCCCGTTCGTCGCGGGCCATGACCCGGCGGGCCCGGGCACGCTGCAGTGCCGATCCGAACCGGGCGTCAAGCACCGGATAGAGCAGGACCAGCGTGCGCCACTTCTGGGTCATGAACCCGAGCGTACCCGGCGCTTCGACCGGCTGCTAGCATCGACGCCCATGGAGAGCGAGCGGCGTGCGAGGGCCGACCCGGGCCGGCTGGTCGGCACCGATTGGCTCGCCGAGCACCTCGAGGACCCCGACGTCCGGCTCGTCCACGTCTCGCCGAACCGACGCGTCTATAACAAGCGCCACATCCCGGGCGCCGTGTACAGCGACATCCATCGCGAGATCGCCCTCCGTGGCACGGCCCCCGAGACCGGCGACGCGGAGCGCGAATGGCTCATCCCGACCGCCGAGCAGACCGACGCCGTGCTGCGCCGCTGGGGCGTCGGTGAGGGGGATCGGATCGTCTTCTACGACGACGTCGGGCTCAATCGACAGGCGATTCGCGGCTACTGGGTGCTGCGCCTGTACCGATTCCCGAAGGACCGTCTCCACATCCTCGACGGTGGCATCGATGCCTGGCGGCGGGCGGGCCACCCGACCTCGACCGAGGTCCCGGAGGCGGACGCTGCCCCCGCCGATCGCACGCCCGCCACGCTCGGCGAGCGTGACGACTCGATCATCGCGACGTACGACGAGGTCCTCGCGTGGAGCAAGGAATCGAGCAAGGGCGACGACGCGCCGACGAGGATCCTCGACGTTCGAACCGCCGGCGAATGGGTCGGCACGGACCTGCGGGCGCGGCGGGGCGGCCACATCCCGGGCGCCCGGAACCGCCTGTTCTCGGACTTGCTCACCGACGAAGGCACCTTCCGCCCGGTCGACGAGATGCTGTCGATCATCCGCTCGAGCGGCGTCGAGCCAGCCGAGATCCGGGCCACGTACTGCCAGGGCGGGGTGCGAGCCGCCCTCGTCTGGTTCGTGCTGCATGAACTGGCGGGTTTCGAGGACGTTCGAAGCTACGCTGGATCGTGGGAGGAATGGGGCAACCGACCGGACAGCCCGATCGAGGTGCCGTAGCCGGCCGCAAGCGCCGCGATGTAGCGCATGGGCCCCCAAGACGCTCACCCCATGCCGCTCGGGCGGCGGTGGGGTATCCTTCCGACCGGCCGCGCCACGCGGCCCGGCGGGCGCGATGCCCGCGACACGTTCCGGCGTAGCTCAGTGGTAGAGCGGGCGGCTGTTAACCGCTTGGTCGTAGGTTCGAGTCCTACCGCCGGAGCCAACTCTCACTGGCGGCGATCGCAGGTGGGCGGGGGCGGGCTCAGGCAGCCGCGATCGGCCTGGACCACGGGACGAGGCGGGCCTCGAGGGCGGCGAGCGGCTCCGGCCGGCCGAAGTGGTAGCCCTGCCCGAGCGGGCAGCCGAGCTCCATGAGGCGATGGGCGGTCGCCGCGTCCTCGATGCCTTCGGCGATGACCGAGACGCGGAGCGCCGCCCCCAGGCTGATGATCGCCTCGACGACCGCGGCATCGACGCCGCCGTCGAGCATCGTCGCGACGAACGAGCGATCGATCTTGAGTCCGTCGATGGGCAGGGATCGCAGGTTGCCGAGGGACGAGTAGCCGGTCCCGAAGTCGTCGAAGGCCACACCGCAGCCCGCGGCGCGGAGCATCCGCAGATAGCCCAGGCCCTCCTCGCCGCAATCGAGTACCAGGCTCTCCGTG
>CAZFXH010000292.1:0-3849 GCA_964522905.1 uncultured Anaerolineaceae bacterium | reverse complement strand
GGGCTCGATCGTGGCCCAGGCCGAGGATGCCGGCGTGCGATTGCACGAGGTTCCCGACTCGATGATCGGGCTCGCGCTCGGGGCCAGTGGCGACGAGGGAGCCAAGAGCCTCGCCGCGGAGGAGGGGATCGGCGACTCCCTGCGCGCGGCCGCGTCCGTGGACGGGGCCCTGGCCACGTGTGACGTGATCGGCGGTACGGCGCCGGTGCGGGTCGCAGCCGCACTGCGCGCTGCGCGCGAGCGCCTGGACTCGGCGCCGGCCGCAGGCCCCTAGGCGCGCCTGGCCCGCGTCAGATCTCGGTCGTCGAGCAGATCGCGATGTCGCGGACGAGATGCGGGTCCCGCGCCCAGGCGACCGCGATCACGACGTGGAACGTGGCGTCGGCCCGGCCGTGCGGCGTGCGGACCGTCGGCAGGTGGCGCTCGTCGAGCGACCCCTGGAACGGGTAGTCGCCCGCCTCGCCGCCGAATTCGCCGGTGTCGGCGAGTCGCCCCGCCCATAGCGTGATCGTCTCCTCGCGACCGCCGCTGACGGTCGCCTTGGCCGTGACGCGCAGCTCGAGCCGGACTTCCTGGACCTTGCGCGCCGACCCGTGCGTCAGCGTCAGCGCGCCCCGGAACGGTGCACCGATGCACAGCGGCGCAGGCTCGAGCCGGATGGAACCACGCAGGTCGTCGGCGTCGGCATCGGCCTCGTCGAACAGGGCGAACTGCGCGACATCGACGACCCCGGCCCGCAGCAGTGAGGTCGGCTGAAGGATCCGTACCGGCAGTTCCACGTCCGGATCGAACCCGCCCACATCGAGATGGGCACGGAGCACCCAGTCGACCCGTAGTTCCGTACCCTCGAACGTGGCCGGCCCGAGCGACGGTACGGGGACCTGGAACGGCACCTCGCGCGTCTCACCGGCGCCGACGCTGGTCGGTCCCAACACCGCGACCGGGATGCTTGGCAGGTCCTCGCGCTCCGTGTGCGTTTCGGTCCGCGTATGGCCCTGCGAATCCGTCGTCGTCTGGTCGTATCGCCACGTCTCGGTGCCGATGAGCGTGACCCTCGCCCCCCGGAACTCGCTGCCGTCCCTACTCGAGATCGACAACAGCCCGTCCACGAGGCGGCCGGGCAGGAGGTCGTCCGAGTCGAGTTCGAGCACCAGCTCGAACCCGCCGCCCGAGCCGCGCGCCGATGTCGTCATCGCGAGCCATCATGACATCGGCTGCCTTGTACCATCGGCTGACGATGTTGCGGCCCGAGACGATCCAGCAGGCACCGAAGGCGCTGCTCCACGACCATCTCGATGGCGGCCTGCGACCGGCGACGATCATCGATCTCGCGGCGGAGTACGGCTACACCGGCCTGCCGACGAACGATCCCGACGAGCTCGCCGCGCACATCCGTCGCGGTGCGGACCGCAAGTCGCTCGAGCTCTACCTCGAGACCTTCGCCCACACCGTCGGGGTCATGCAGGAGCGGGACGCGATCGTCCGGGTCGCCGCGGAATGCGCCGAGGATCTCGCGCTGGATGGCGTCGCCTACGCCGAGGTGCGCTACGCCCCCGAGCTGTCCACGGAGCGCGGCCTGACCCTCGACGAGGTGGTCGCCGCGAACCTCGAGGGGTTCAAGGTCGGGGCCGAACGGGCCGCCTCGGCCGGCCACCCGATCGTCATGAAGATGCTCGTGACGGCCATGCGCCAGGCCGCCCGCTCCGTCGAGGTCGCGGAATGCGCGGTCCGCTGGCGGGACGCCGGTGTGGTCGGTTTCGACGTCGCCGGACCCGAGAAGGGCTACCCGCCGACGCGCTACCTCGACGCCTTCGAGTACATCCGCCGCGAGAACTTCCACATCACGATCCACGCCGGGGAATCGTTCGGGTTGCCGTCGATCTGGGAGGCGCTCCAGTTCGCCGGGGCGGAGCGGCTCGGCCACGGGGTCCGGATCGTCGACGACATCACGGTCCGCGACGACGGCTCGGTCGAGCTCGGGCGACTGGCGACATTCGTCCGGGACCGGCGGGTGCCGCTCGAGATGTGCCCGACCTCGAACGTCCACACGGGCGCGGCCGCGTCGGTCGCCGACCATCCCATCGATCTCCTGCGCCGCCTGCGGTTCCGGGTGACCGTCAACACCGACAACCGGCTGATGAGCGGCGTCTCGATGAGCAGCGAGTTCGGCGCACTCGACGAGGCGTTCGGCATCGGGCTCGGCGAGATGGAATGGCTGACGATCAACGCGCTCAAGTCGGCGTTCGCCCCGTTCGACGAGCGCCTGCGGCTCATCAACGAGGTCGTCAAACCCGGCTACGCCCGCCTGCGGTCAGACGAGACCCGCGTCGTCGGCGCGCGGTGAAGTTGCTCGACCGGCTTCTCGGACGCGGCTCTGGCGAGCCGTCGGATCGCAAGTCGACCTACATCGCGCTGCGCGGGTTGCTGCTCGATACCGATCCGGCTTCTCTTGGTCTGGCGCCCTCGGCCGGAGGCCGACGGGTCTGGGCCGTCGTGATGGACACGGCATTCCCCGAGGGCGTCGCGTCGCTCGCCGTCGTCGCGGATGGGACCACCAGCCTGTACACGAGCACCGGCGACGGGACGATCGGCGCCGGCACGCACGAGGCGGTCGCGACGGCGAGCCAGGTCTTCCTGGACCGCGTCGACGGCGCACTCGAGCTGCTCGTGCCGGCCACCTCCTTCCCGCTCCCGTCGACCGGTCGGGTCCGGTTCTGCGCCCTGACCTTCGACGGCGGCCGGACTGCCGAGGCGGACGAGCTGGACCTCGGCGAAGGACGTCATGCGCTGTCGGGCGCGTTCCTCGCGGGCCACGACGTCATCACCGCGCTGCGAGAGATCGATGACGTCACGAGCCAGGAGTAGTCGGGCACGTAGCGTGCAGCGCTGGCGGCCCGGCCCGAAGCTCACCCCCAAGATCATCCTCGAGGGGACACGACTCACCCACAAGACCGACATCGCGTTTGCGATCAACGACCACCCTCGGATCATCGGACCGCGGCGGTACCGCTATCACGCGCCACTCGTGAGCGCCGAGTGGGGCGCGTTCACGCCCTATCCGTGGGGTCGCGGGATCATCGACTACGAGCCGACGGAGCGCGCGCTCGCCGTCGAGACGTACGCAACGTGGGCCCGTCTGTTCGAGCTCCACCGTTACTACAGCTGGGTCGTGGACCGCTTCCACCTCTCGACGTTGGCCTACCAGCGGCTCCATCGCGGCCGGGATGAGGACTTCGGCTGGCTCGAGGAGCGCCTCGAGCCGCTCGGGTTCCATGTCGTCCTGTGCGTGCGGCCAGAGGACACGTTCGAGGCCGCACGCGGCGAGCGCCTGAAGGTCTCCGGCAAGCCGAGTCAGTACGACGACCTCGGCGTGTTCATCGAGGAGCAGGCCGTCCTTCGGGACCTGGCGGCCGCATCACGGCTGCCCGTCCTGGAGCTCGATGTCGGCGACGGTGACGTGGCCGGGGCGGTCGAGCGGATCGCGGACTGGATGACCGCTACGGGCGGGCTGTGGGCGCCGGGCCCGGGCCCGGAGGTGCCGACGGCGTAACGGTGGATGCTTCCGCTCGTGCCGGCCCCGGGGGGCGTGGGTCGCCCGCAGGCCGCCGAGCCGAGCCTCAGACCGCGGCGGGTTCCGGATCGGTCACCGATGTCGGCAGGCCGTCCAGGAGCGGATCCGTCCACGACCACGCGGCCCCGTGGTGTGCTCCGACCGCCCCATGGCGCGCGGCCTCGACCCGCAGAGGTAGCCCGAAGATCTCGATGAAGCCGACGGCCGAGGCATGGTCGAACGCATCTCCCTCGTCATACGTGGCCAGGCTCTTGTCGTACAGCGACAAAGGGGAGCGG
>CAZFXH010000291.1:0-12836 GCA_964522905.1 uncultured Anaerolineaceae bacterium | reverse complement strand
ACCACGATGGTCGTCAACTGATGACGGGTCGTTACCGCGGCCGTCGCCGGACGGCCCATGGACAGGTCGTCGTCATCTTCGCCCTGTCCCTCGTCGGCCTGATGGGCGCCGCCGGCCTTGCCTTTGACGTCGGACGGTTCTACAGCGAGAAGCGCTTCCTGCAGAACGCCGCCGATGCGGGGGCCCTGGCCGTCGCCAATGCCCTCATCCGCGGCGAGACCGAGGCCGATGCCGAAGCCGAGGGACGTGACGTCCTGGCACGCAACCTGGCCGGGAGCCCGACGGGCACGACGGCCATCGTCGCCACCATCCCCCAGTACGAGACGGGCCATCCCGGCGACCCGCCGTACCTGAAGAGCGGCATCCTGATCGACCCCAGCGGGAACGTGCGGGTCGCGATCAGCAGCGACGTCGGCTACACATTCGGGCGGGTCGTCGGCTTCGGCTCTGCCGCGGTCGGTGGGCAGGCGCGGGTCGCGACGAAGGGCGACCTGCTACCGATCGCGGTCCGCCATTACATCAATGCACCGGGACCGTTCGCAGGCGCGGTCGCGCCGTGTGACGGGAACACGAACCACTTCCAGGACCTGATCGCAACCGCCGACACGTCATGCCTCGGAAGCACCACCGATGCCAGCGCGCGCAACGTGCCGAACCCGGGGGCCCCATTCAACCCATCCGCACCGGATGACGATCCGGTCAATCACGGACCGATCATCGCGCTTGTCGGCCAGGGTGCATCGCCATCCAACGCGGCGAGCTTCCGCGGGTTCGTGGCGCTCGACATCCGTAACTTCCAGTACCAGTCGCCGCCGTCCACCGTCTTCTACAACGGCGTCACCGCGGGCATGAACGCGAACCAGATCAAGGACCATGAGGCGAGTTGGATCGCCAACGGCTATCCGGGCCCCGACTTCCCGCCCGCCACGACGCCACCCGACCCCAATGACCAGGTCGGGATCATCGACGGCAACTCGTCCGGCATCGTCATCGACGAGATCAACCTTCGCTACAACCCCGGCGACGAGATCCTCGCCGCCGTCTACTCCGGCATCGTCCAGAGCATCCCCGACTTCGCGTACACCGTCGCTACGACGGCGACGATCAACACCAATCAGAACCGCGATGACACGATCTCGATGAACGTCACGAAGAACGCCTCGTTCACCGGCGTCGTCACCACGTCGGCGTTCCCGGACTCGGGTGACCCCGGCCACCCGTGGGGGACCACGCTCGCGCCTTTGACCTTCACGCCCAGTCCCTTGACCCCGAATGGCTCCGTGGTCTGGTCCACGTTCCAGACCAGCGGCGCCCCCCAGGGCGTCTACACGGTCTGGATCCAGGGTCACTCGTCCGACCCGGTCCTGCTGGACCACTACTATCCCGTCGGCATCGCCATCGGTAGCGTCAACCGCGACTTCTCCACGAGCTCCGGGGCAACGGTGGCGCTCGCGACGACCGGTTCGACCGGCACGACCCCGGTCACGGTCAGCACGACCAACAACAATGGCACCTTCTTCGGTGGGGACGTCTCGTTGAGCATCGACGACGCCGACGGAGACCGGCCGGCCGGGATCGGCACGATCACCGTAAGCCCATCGACCATCACCCTGAATAAGGGCACGACCCAGACCGTCACCGTCTCGGTCGACGGCGGGACGCTCGGACCGGGCGTCTACTCGCTGACGCTTCGAGTCACCGGGACGAACTCGGCCGGGCAGCCCGTGACCCGGTTGGTGCCGATCACGGTCACGATCGCGACGGCCAGCAGCTCCAATGAATACGTCGACATCCTCGGCTTCGCGACGTTCCGCATCACCGGGACGAACAGCAACTCCATCAACGGCTACGCCATCTCGGGGATGTACGCCGACATGAACGATCCCGCGTTGCGCCGCGGTCAGGTGGCGCGACTCGTGCCCTGGAACTAGCCGGGCGGGCGCGGCACAACCCAATTCGGAGGCACTTTCGTGGAGATGGAATACAAGGACCCGAGTCGTCGGGGCCGTTACATCGTGATCATCGGCGTGATCCTCGCGGTCGTCGCGGGCGCGGCCGCCTTCTATCTGATCAGCACGGCTCAGCAACAGGCGGGTCAGGCCGGGCTGCAGCGAGTATCGGTCGTCGTCGCGCTGCAGACGATCCCGGCCCGCAAGGTGATCGAGGCGGCCGACCTCGAGGTTCGTGAGGTCCCGCTCGATCCAACGAATGCCCAGGGGATCGTGTCGACTCCGGATCGCCTCATCGGGCGCGTGCCGGCGGTGACGATCCTGGCCGGCCAGCTCGTCACGACCAACCTCCTCGCATCGAGCACCGAGGGCGGGCAGTTCTCGGTCCTGGGCCCGGACGAATCGATCGGACCGGACACGCCCATCTGGCGCGCGATCTCGCTGACCGTCCCCGACGATCGCGCGGTCGGTGGGCTGCTGACGCCGAACCAGACCGTGGATGTCTTCGTGACGGCAAGCGTCAACGTGCTCACGAGCTCCGAGGAGGGGATCGGTGAGGAGGGCTACTACTCCGACCGGTCCACGAAGATCAGCTACCAGAACATGCTGATCCTGGCCAAGGCCGGCCAGTCTTACATCCTGAAGGCACCGATCGACGTCGCCGAGGAGATCTCGCACCTGCAGGCGACTGGAGCCTCGTCCTTCAGCTTCGCCCTGCGTCCCGACGTCGATACTCGTCAGGTGGACGCATCCCAGCTTGGGACGACCACCAACGAGGTGATCATCCGCTACGGGCTGCCGATCCCGGTCGTGTATCCCTCCTTCGAGGGACCTCTACCGACCCCGGCACCGACACCGATCGCGACCCCCGGCCCGACGCCGACGGCCACACCCCTGGCCTCCCCGAGCACGTCACCGTAGCGTCGCGCTCCGAGCCTCCATCTCCGCGCCGCTGACCCGGCGCACCTCCCGGCCGTCCGGGTCGCCTCGTGTGGCCCGGACGGCCGCCCGATTCAGGAGCCGGCCAGAGCTTCCTCGAGCCGTTCGAGGGCGCGTGAACGGGTCGCCTCCGGGTCTTCCGCGGTGTCGATGACATGGGTCGCGGCCGGCCGCAGACGCGTCGTCAGGTCCCCCTGGGCGGCGACGCGGTCGCGCGCATCGTCGGGATCGCTTCCCCGGCCCACGAGACGCGCCAGCTGGACCCCGCGATCGCACGTGATCAGCCACACCTCGTCGCACAGGGCGGCGAGCCCCCCCTCGACGAGCTTGATCGCCTCGATGACGACGGCAACGGCTCCGGCCGCACCCGCCGCGCCGACCTCCGCGAGGATCCTCGGCCGGACCGCCGGATGGACGATCGCCTCGAGGTCGCGCAGGGCGACCGGGTCACTGAAGACGATCCGGCCCAGCGACGCTCGGTCCAGCTCGCCGTCACGGCCACGCAGGTCGTCCCCGAAACGGGCGTAGACGGCCTCCGTCTCCGGGCTGCCGGAAGCCAGCACGTCGCGCGCCACGCGATCCGCATCGATGACGACGACGCCTGGCCGCTCGCCCAGCCAGCGCGCCACCGTGGACTTGCCACACCCGATCGGGCCAGTGATCCCGATCAGGACGGGTCGTCTCACGGCGCCCGCTCCTCCAGCTGGAGCCACGCATCCTCCGCGGCGGCGAGCGCCCCGTCGACGTCGGCCAGCTCGCTGGTGACGCGCCGCATCTCCACGAAGTTCGCCGCCACGCCCGGATCCCCCATCGCCAACTCCAGATGACTCTTGCGCAACCCCAATCGAGTCAGTTCCGCGTCCAGCGCCACCTTCTGGCGCCGATACGCATCCTTCGACAGCTTCTCCAACTTCTTCCTAGGTCGCGGTCCGGGGGCTGGAGGTGCGACGACGACCTGGGTGGCACGAGGCGTGCTCGCCCCGGCGGCGGCGCGACTTGAGCGACTGCCAGCGCCCGCAGGCGATGAAGGAGCGATGGTCGCGACCGCGCCGGGGCGCATTCTGACCCGCTGCTCCTCGACCCCTTGTGCCACTGTCCAGCCGTTGGCGACAGCCTGCCGCCATGCCTTGTACCCGCCATCGAACGCCGCCGCCGCCCCATCCCCGACGACCCAGAGCCGATCACAGACGGTCTCCAGCAACCGCCGGTCGTGCGAGACCACCAGCAACGTGGCCGACGAATCGCGCATGAAGGCCTCGATCGCCTCGCGCGCCGGGATGTCCAGGTGGTTCGTCGGTTCGTCCAGGAGCAGCAGGTTCGACGGCTGGATCCCGAGCAGCGCCAGTTCGAGTCGCGAGCGCTCCCCACCGGACAGCGCCCGGACCTCCTTGAACGCATCATCGCCGCGGAACAGGAAACGGGCGAGATAGGCGCGCGCCTCCCCTGCCGTGACCGGGATCGTGTCAAGCAACGCGTCGAGGACCGTCGTACCCGGGATGGCCGCGCCCCGCAGCTGGGCGAGATAGCCGATCTGGGCCGCGTGGCCGAACGTCAGCGTCCCGTCGAGCGGCGGCAGGTCTCCCGCGATCGTCCGCAGGAGGGTGGTCTTCCCCGCACCGTTCGGCCCGACGATCCCGATCCGATCGCCACGCTGGGCAGTCAGGAACGGCACCGTCGCCACGACCTGCGGTTCCGACGCCGGCTCCCCGTCGGCGCGCACAGCGCCACGCCCCGGGAGGTACCCGATCACGAGGTCCTCGATCCGGACGGCGATCTCGCCCGACCGCGCAGGGCCGCCACCGGCCAGCGCGGACTTCGGCAGCGCCAGCCGGCGCGATCCACGCGGCGCCTCGAGCCGCTCCGCCTGCAGCCGTTCGAGCCGCGCCTCGTGCTCGTGCATCTTCGAAAACTTGCGATGGCTGCGGTAGCGCTGGACGAGCTCCCGTTCCCGGGCGATCTGCTCCGCCTGGGTGCCGGCGTCCTTGGCGGCCCGTGCATCGCGCTCCTCGCGTTGTCGGTGGTACGCGCTGTAGTCGCCGCGGAAGATCGTGAGCCTTCGATCGCGCAGCTCCCACACCCGTGTGACGGTCGCGTCGAGGAACGCGCGGTCGTGCGACGCGACCACGAGCGAACCGGTGCGGCGGCGTAGGTGTTCCTCGAGCCATTCGAGTGCGTCAAGATCGAGATGGTTCGTGGGTTCGTCGAGCAGGAGCAGGTCCGGGTCGGCGATGACCAGGCGTGCGAGCGCGGCCCGGGTCTGCTCGCCCCCCGACAGTCCCGTCGGCGGCCGCACCCACTCGTCGCGGGTGAAGCCCAGGCCGCTCAGCGTGGCCTCCACGCGCTGGTCGAGCGTGTACCCACCGAGAACCTCGAACCGGTGCTGGAGATTCGCGTAACCCGGCTGCGCCACTCGTCCGTCCCGCTCGTAGGCGGCCAGCTCGTCGGCCATGGCGTCGAGATGCGCGGCGCCGGTCCGGACGGCCGTGCGCAGATCCGGTGCGGCCATGAACGCGGCGTCGAAGTGCGCCTCCTGCGCCAGCAGGCCGATCGATAGCCCGCGCTTCCGCACGACCGTGCCACGGTCGGGCTCGTCGCGGCCGGCGGCGAGACGCAGCATCGTGGTCTTGCCGGCGCCGTTCGGGCCGACCAGCCCGATCCGATCGCCCAGCGCCACGGCACCTTCGATCGCGTCCAGGATCACGAACGCGCCGATCTCCCGGGTGACGCCGGCGAGTCGCATGATCGACATCACCCGCCTCCCGCGACCGAAGCCCGGGCCGCCGCCCGTCGCGTCGCCGCGGCCCGCCGGGTCCGGTCCGTCCGGGCAAGGGTCGCTGCCCGTGCGGCCTCGTCCGGCGTCAGCCCGAGCGTTCCCTCCCCCGCCAGCTCGGTCCAGCGCGGACCACGCCGGACCTCGCCCCCCGTGAGCGTCCGCAGGATCGCCCGCGCGCCCGTGCGGTCGGCAGCGGGAAGGCGCTGGCACCACGAGCAGAAGTGCGTCGACCGGGCTCCGACCACGACCCGGCGCACGGGCCGGCCGCAGCGTCGGCACGGCTCCCCGGTCCGCTGGTAGATGTCAAGCCGCTCCTGCATCGAACCGTCGCCATCGGGGGCCGTGTAGTCGTCGATCGACGAGCCGCGCCGTTCGATGGCCTCCGACAGCACGTCGCGGATGGCCCCGTACAACCGGCGTTCGTCCGGAGGCCGGAGCGACGAGGCGGAGCGGAGCGGGTGCAGCCGCGATCGCCACAGTGATTCATCGGCGTAGATGTTGCCGACCCCGGCCAGGAACGACTGGTCGAGCAGCAGCGGCTTGAGTCGGCCCTTGCGTCGGCGCACCCGACGCCGGAACTCGCGCAGGGTGAATTCGTCGGCCAGCGGCTCGGGTCCGATCGCGGCGAAGACCGCTGCACCGCCGACCTCGGCCACGAGCTCACCGGTGACGGGGTCGCGCCCGTACAGGCCGATCTTCCCGAACTTGCGGATATCGCGGAAGCGCAGCTCGCGGCCATCCGCCAGCTCAAGAACCAGCCGGACGTATGGATCGTCGGGCGCGTCGGCGGACACGACGAACAGCTGCCCGGTCATCTTCAGGTGGATCGTCAGTGCGGCCTCGCCGCTCAAACCGATCACCAGCTGCTTGGCCCGCCGCTCCACGGACTCGACCGTGCGGCCGGCCACGGCTTCGGCGAAGCCCAGCGGGTCATGGGTGCGCAGCGTCCGTGCCCATGACGTGCGGGCGCCGACGATCGTCGCGTCGACCAGGTGCGGCCGGAGGTCGCGCACGACCGTCTCGACCTCGGGAAGCTCGGGCATGGGTGGACCTAGCCGACGAGCGGCGCGATCGGCGCCTCTAGCGGCATCTCGTCGGCTTCCGCAGCGATCGCGTCCTCGCGCGTGAGCGGGGTCATCGACTCCCAGTCGTCGCCGACTTTCACGTCGACGATGAGCGGCACCGACAGCGGCAGCGCTCCCTCCATCGTCTCGCGCACCAGCGCGGCCAGCGGCTCCACCTGGTCGCGTGGGACCTCGAAGAGCAGCTCGTCGTGGACGGACAGCAGGAGCCGGGCGCGCGATCCTTCGGCGGCGAGCCGCTCGGCGACGCGGATCATCGCGATCTTCTGGATGTCCGCGGCCGTGCCCTGGATCGGCATGTTGATGGCCATCCGCTCGCCCGCGCCCCGCAGCGCCGGGTTGGAGGCCCGCAGCTCGGGGATCTGCCGCTTCCGCCCAAGGAGGGTCTCGACGAACCCCTGCGCCTTGGCCTGCTCCTTGATCGCCATCATGTAGTAGCTGATGCCGGAGTACGCGGCGAAGTAGCTGTTGATGAACTCCTGCGCCTCCTTGCGCGGGATGTTTGCGCGGGACGCCAGGCCGAAGTCACTCATCCCGTAGGCGAGGCCGAAGTTGACCATCTTCGCCATCGAGCGCTCGTCCTTGGTGATGTCCTCGGGCGCCTTGTGGAGCACGCGGGCCGCGGTCTCGCGGTGGATGTCGGCCTGCCGTGCGAAGGCGTCCTTGAGGTGCTCGTCGCCCGAGACGTGGGCGAGGATCCGGAGCTCGATCTGCGAGTAGTCCGCGGCGAGCAGGACCAGGTCCGGCTCTCCGGCGACGAACGCGCGCCGGATCTTCCGCCCGAGCTCCGTCCGGATGGGGATGTTCTGGAGATTCGGATCGGACGAGGACAGCCGGCCGGTCGAGGCCACCGCCTGGTGGAAGGTCGTATGCAACCGCCCATCGGCGGCCATCAGCGTCGGGAGCGCCTCGACGTAGGTCGAGCGGAGCTTCGTGTAGATGCGCCACTCGAGGAGCTTGTCGATCATGGGGTGGGCGGGCCGCAGCTCCTCGAGGACCGATGCGTCCGTGGAGTAGCCGGTCTTCGTCCGTTTCCCCTTCGGGAGGTTCAGTTCGAAGAACAGGATCTGCTCGAGCTGCTTGGGGCTGCCGAGGTTGAACTCGTGGCCGACGTCGATGTAGATCTCCTGCTCGAGCCGCGAAGTCTCGGCGCTGAAGTCCCGGTCCAGGACGGCGAGGGCGTCCAGATCGAGGGCGACGCCGACGGCCTCCATCCGGGCGAGCACGGGGATCAACGGCAGCTCGACCTCCCGGAAGAGCCGCTCGAGCCCGACCTCCGCGAGGCGCTTCTCGAGCGGCTCGCGCACGGCGATCGCTGACAGGGCCTCGAGCCCCGCGCGGGCCGTCGCGGGCAGGTCGGTCGCCGGCGGGAGGATCTGGTCGAGATTCTCGGCGACCACGTCGGGGATCGTCTGGCTGCGGAGCGCGGCGTTCAGGACATAGGCCGCGATCTGCGTATCGAACGCGATCTCCGGTGACGCCGACGCCGGATCGTCGGCGAAGCGGGCAACGATGAGCGGCTTGACTTCATGTCCCACGAGCGGGGTTCCGACTCGCTCGAGCAGGCGGCGCAGGGCATCGGCGGCCTCGGGACCTTCCGCAGAGACGACGCGACCGTCCGTTCCCGCGATCGCCAGGGCGAGCGGAGTCCCACGGCGCGGGCGCGGGTCGTCGAGCAGCAGCGACACACCGACGGCCGGCTGGCCGGCCAACCACGGTTCCAGCTCGCCGATCCGATCCGGTCCTCGGACCTCGATGCGCCCGGGGTCCACGATCGCAGCCGCCAGGGCCGTGGGCAGGTCGTCGGTCGGCTCGAACGGCCGATCGGAGGCGGCCCCGATCCCATCGGTCGCCTCGTCGCCCGTCGTGGGCCCGGTGACCGCGTCGAAGTCGAGGCGCAGTTGGAGCTCGCCACCGGCCGGTCGTGCCGTGTTCCGCCCCGGGCCCCAGCCCTCCGGACGGCCTGCGACCCGCGCTGCGGGCACGTACCCGCTATCGACCACGGACCGAAGGCTCTCGGATCGCTGCTCAGCGGACTCGCCGGCCATCGGTGGCAGGCGCTCGATCAGGGTCCGGAACTCGTACTCGCGGAACAGCCGCACGACGGTGTCGCGATCGTAGTCGCCGAGGCGCGCGGCCTCCAGGTCGAGCTCGACCGGCAGGTCGAGGACGATGCGCGACAGGTCGCGCCCCATCTGGATCTGGTCGTAGTGGTCACGAAGCTTTTCGCGCAGCTTTTCCGGCGTGACATCGTCGATGCGGGCGAACAGCTCGTCGAGGCTGCCGAACTCGCGGATGAGTTTGGCGGCGGTCTTCTCGCCGACACCGGGCACTCCCGGGATGTTGTCGGTGGGGTCGCCCTTGAGCGCCTTGTAGTCGACCATCTGGTCGGGCCGCAGGCCGAACCGTTCGTCGATCCGGGCGACGTCGTACATGACGGTGTTCTCGACGCCTGAACGCGTCGTCATGAGGCGAACTCGCGGTGTCACGAGCTGGAGCATGTCGAGGTCGACCGTCACGATCGTCGTCTCGAGATCCTCGTTGCCGTCCAGTTTCTTGGTGATGGTGCCGATGACGTCGTCGGCCTCGAACCCAGGCATCTCGTAGACGGGGATCCGCAGCGCCTTCACGACCTCGCGCACCTTCGGGAACTGGTCCCGCAGGTCGTCCGGCATCCGCTGGCGGGTCGCCTTGTACTCGGCGTACTGCTCGTGTCGGAAGGTGGGTCCGGGAAGGTCGAACGACACCGCGAGGTAGTCGGGCTGGAGGTCCTGGAGGCCCCGCAGCACGATGCTCGCGAAACCGAACACGCCGTTGACGAGCTCGCCACGGGACGTCGTCAGCGGCGGCAGTGCGTAATAGCCGCGGTAGACGAGCCCGTAGCCGTCGAGCAGCATCAGGCGTTCCATGGCAAGGCCTCAGGGTGACGTCGCGGCGGCCGATGGCCGTTCGAAAAACGACCGAGGCGACAGGGAAAGAGTGTACCCGCGGCGCGCTTGTCGGCGGTCAGCGCCGGACGCCGAGGCGCGGGACGCTATCCGTCGCCGAGGCGGCGTGCGCTCCAGCGGAGAGCGAAGAGGCCAAGGCCCGCGATGAGGAGCGTCGCGGCCACGACCACGATCGTCGAAGGCCCCGTACCGTCGTCGCCGATGAACGCCTCCCCGGCCATGTCCCCCGCATCCTGACGCTCCGCGTCAAGCCGGCCATCGCCGTCGTCACCGGTGAAGACCTCGCCTCCAGCGGATGTCTCCGACGTTGGGGCGGCGGTCATCCCGTAGAGCCCGGCGTCCTGGCCACGAGCGCCAGAGGCGGCCGGGGCCGCCGACGGGGCGGCCGCCGCAGCCGACGCGGCGGCCGGAGCCGGGATGGCCTGGCCCACCGGCGAGAGCGCCGCCGACGCCGCGCCGCCGGTCGCACCAGCGAAGGAGGGCACGGTCGCAACAAGCAGGCCGGCGATGCCCATGGTCGTCAGGCCGAGCGCCAGCGGGAACGTGACGCCGTCGCGAGCGGACCCGATCGCCTTCAGCAGGCGACGGAGACCGTTCGGGCGAAGCCTTGCCGCGTCCGCGGCCGTGAGGGTGAAATCACGAGGTCGGGCCGGGATCGCGGCGGAGGGGATGGCGGCCGAGAGGGCGACGAGGTCGGCCAGGAGGTCCGCACACGCTCCGCACGAATCGAGCGCGGCCTGCGCACGGGTACGCTCGGAAGGGCTCAGATCGGGGTCTCGCGTGGCCAGCGCCGCCATCCAGGTGGGGTCATGGGCGGCGTGATCCGCGGGATTCGCAGGCTGATTCGGTTCCGTCATGTCCTCCACCAGACGACCTCGGGGGCCAGGTGGTTCCCGCATGGTCCCTGCTCGTCAACTCGCATCATCGCACCGGCCGTCCACGCACGGCGACTCGACGGACGACGAACAGGCCGCCACCGACCAGGAGGATGCCGGCGGACATCAGCAACATCGGCGACGGTCGTTCGATCGGACCGGTGGTCGTCGGCGGGTACGTCCCATCGACCCGATCGCTGCCCGCGACGGCGGGCGTCCGATCGCCAGCCAGGAAAGACGCGATCGGGCGGTCGAATTCCGGTGCGGCCGCCCCGGAGCTCGCCGCCCCACCAAGCCCGACCAGGAGCGTAGGGGCTGCCGTCAGAAGCAGGCCGGCAAGGCCAAGCGTCGTGATGCCGATGGCGAGCGGTCTCGTCAGGGTGTCGCGGGCGGAGCCCACGGCCGACCACCAGCCGCGCCAGCCACCGGGTCGGAGGCGACGCGCATCCTCGGCAGTCAGGGTGTAGCTGCGCGGACGCGAGGGCTGCGCCGACAGGGGCAGCGCGGCCGTCACGGTCACGAGATCGAGGTACAGGCGGACGCACCGCGCACACAGGTCCAGGACGGGCGCGAGTCGTGCGCCGCGATCTACCGCCTCAGCGACGCGCAGTGGATCGTGTCCGGCGTGGGCCGTGGGGTCAGCCACGGAACAGCTCCATCCGCTCGGACAGGATTTCCCGCAGGGCCAGACGGCCGCGATGGATGCGCGACTTGACGGTGCCGAGCGAGACGCCGGTCATCTCGGCGATCTCGCCGTAGTCGTAGCCCTCGATGTCATAGAGCACGATCGCGGCCCGCTGGTCGTCGGTGATCCGTGTCAGCGCGACCGCGATCGCCCGGCTTCGCTCGGCGTGGACGGCGGTCCGTTCGGGATCGGCCTCCTCCCCGGCCGGTGGCTGCCAGCTCTCGTCCTCGAACTCGGGGTACGGCTGGACGGGCCGCCGCTTGCGGGCACGCTGAATGTCCATCGCGGCGTTGACGCAGATTCGGTTCAGCCAGGACTTGACGCTGCCGCCCCGGAACGACGCCAGGTTGCGGTACGCCGAGAAGAACGCCTCCTGGACGCAGTCGGAGGCCTGGTCGCGGTCGGGGACCATCCGGACGACCAGGGCGAACAGGGAATCCTGATAGAGCGTCACGAGGTCGTTGAATGCATCGAGGTCGCCATCACGGGCGCGCTCGATGAGGATGAGGTCGCGGCGCTGGACGGGGTCGTCGGTGACCGTCGTCGAGCGAAGGTCCTCCACGGTCTGTGGGTCCCTCCGGACGGCGATGCTGGCGGACGTGAAGCGGGGGGAGTCTAGCATCGCTCGGGAGACGCGGGCACAGAGCGCCAAGTTCCGCTGGCGCCCCACTCACGAGCAGGGCGGTACGATACGCGGCCCGACCTGGCCGAAGTGGCGGAATGGCAGACGCGACGGTCTCAAACACCGTTGAGGGCAACCTCGTATGGGTTCGACTCCCATCTTCGGCACCACCTTCGTCTGCGTCGCTCACTGACCTCGCTTGCCGCGATACGCGACGTGGGTGCCCAGGACCTTGCCCGGGTCGGGGTCTGCCTCGAGCTGCTCGTACAGCCATTGCCACCATTCGCCGACGTTGGCGTTCCGATCCTCGACTCGTTCCGATTCCACCCAGGGTCGCAGGCGCACCCAACATGAGCGCACCCAGCCACCCACCATCCGATCGAGCATATGCAGATCCACGACCCGCTCGAACACGATGGCGCCCAACATCTCACACGCAAAGTACACGAGCATGGCGGCTTCCAGCAGCGCCGGATCATTTCGGATGACCTCAGGATCCGCGTCATCGGGAAGATTGAGGATCCTCCCGACCGCGCGGAACGTCTCCTGTGTCTGGACGGAGCGAACCACTTCCACGGCCGCTCGATCGCGTCGATCGCGTGCGCCACGGCGGACCTCCGTGATACCGAAGACGACGGCGACGATCACGGCTACCGCAGTTGCGAGATTGGCGGCCGTAGCGAGATCCATGTGATCGACGAGTATGGGCGCACGAAGATACGCCGTGTCACCATGAACGCAGACAAGGTTTGAGCCGGACGACAGGCGAACATTCGCGGTCGAACGATGGCGCGGACCCGAGCCGAACGTGCCCGGCCTGCTGCGCCGCTGACGGTCAGGTCGGGTCGACCGTCTCCAGCACGAACAGCGGGATCAACCGCTCGGTCTTGCGCTGGTAGGTCGCATACAAGGGAAACGCGGCGACCACGAGCTTCCACAGGCGGTCGCGCTCGGACCCCTCGA
>CAZFXH010000290.1:0-4585 GCA_964522905.1 uncultured Anaerolineaceae bacterium | reverse complement strand
GGGCGACCTTGTCGTGTGCTGCGTCGACGACGCGATCGGGGTGTACCGCGAGGCGATGGCGGCCGCGGGCACCTCACGCGCCGGCGGGATGGCATTTGCCGATCCGGGTGAGCTCGAGGTGCCGGACGGGTAGCACAACGGGTCGTGGACACAACGATGCAGGGATCTTCGCGCATGCGCCACGCGGCGGACGCCAGCAAGGCGGGGGCCGCCAACATGGCGAACCTGCCGCTCAATCGCGGCGAGGCCGGTCCTGGAGTCTCGGCACGAGCCGCGTGAGCTCATCGGCCACGTCGACCGGGCGGGCGCCGAGCTCCTTGAGCAGCGCGAACACCTCGTCGCGCTCCTCGTGGCACATGAGCACGATGACCCCAGGTTGGCGCGTCCCGTTGCCGTGGATCTCCGCCCGCAGGGCTGCCGTCTCCGACTCGTAGACGTGGACGTCGGCTACGACCCCGCCGCCGGCCTTTACCCCGTCCAACAGCTCACCGATCACGGACGAAGCCGTCCGGCCACGCAGATAGTGGCGCGTCTCCTTGATCGCCACGCGTTGCGCCCGCTGAGCGGCGATCCGGCCGATCCCGCGCAGGGTGTCGTCGGGCCGGTCGCCGGCCGTGCCGATGATCGCGGTGATGGGTGCGGCCCGGCCCGCGCCGCCGGCAGCGATCCCTTCGGCGACATCGAGCACGGCCGAGATACCCGCCTCGTTATGGGCGAAGTCCACGATGACCAGCTGCGACCCGAGCCGGAACAGGTTGAGGCGCCCCGGTGAGCGGTCGGTCGAGGGGCGGAAGTCCAGGAGGCCGTCACGCACCTGCGCGATGGACGCCCCCACGCCGCGCGCGCCGCCGGCGGCCGCAAGGGCGTTCGCGACGTTGTGCCGGGCCAGACCGCCGATCGCGATCGGGATCCGCGCCGCCTCGGCGATGCGCGTGGACGACGTCCCGGAGGCCTCGATGAGCCATCCGTCCCGCAGCAGATAGGCGCGACCGCCGTTCGCGACGTGGCGGCGGACCCGGAGCGGTCCCTCGCCGTTGCGATCCAACGAGAAGTACGCCACGTCCGCGCGAACCCGGCGGGCGACGGCGGCGACCAGGGGATCGTCGCCGTTGAGTACGACCCAGCCACCCGCTTTCGTGATCCGGCAGACGGTCGACTTGACCTCGGCCAGTTCAGGCAGCGTATGGATGCCCTGCAGGTCCAGGTGATCCGAGGACACGTTGGTGAGGATCGAGGCGTCATTGGACTCGTAGCCCATCCCCCGCAGCACGATCCCGCCGCGGGCAGTCTCGAGCACGGCAACCTCGATGTCGGACCGGCCAAGCACGTGATGCGCTCCGGCCGGCCCGGTCCAGTCGCCGGCCTCGACCAGCCGCTCGTCGATGAGGACACCGTCCGAGGTCGTCGTGCCGACGTGCCGCCCAGCCTTGACCAGGATGTGGGTGATGAGTCGCGTGACGGTCGACTTCCCGTTGGTCCCGGAGATCGAGACGATCGGCACCCGCCGGTCGGCGTCGCGGATCCATGCCGGCGGCGACGTCCCGGCGGCCTCGATGCGCTCCGTCCAGCGGTTCAAGAACCGCTCCTGTGCCCCCGTGAG
Source organism: uncultured Anaerolineaceae bacterium (assembly GCA_964522905.1). Classification (GTDB taxonomy): domain Bacteria; phylum Chloroflexota; class Limnocylindria; order Limnocylindrales; family CSP1-4; genus SPCO01. The sequence continues at coordinate 2,985 of CAZFXH010000290.1, read as the reverse complement.
CTGGGCAGTCCGCGATGGCGAGACGTCGCGATCGGCAAGGGCCATGGCTGCCTCGGTCAGGACCCGGGCGCGCTCCTCGCCGGTCCACGGGAACGTGATCATCCAGTGGCCGGGGTCCGACGAGCGATGGACCGCCAGGCCAGCCCGGCCTTCACCGTGATCCACGCGGAGCCGGCGGACCCAGGCGACCGTCGCGGCGATCGGATCCGGCCACTCGCGGGCCGGCACCGTGGCGCCCAGCCAGACCAGGGCGTGGCGGCCGGGATCGCGCTTGCCGTACCACGTTCGCCGCCGGCCGACCGCGACCTCCACCTTGACCACCGGCTCCAGCCGGTAGACGTTCGGTCCTTCGAGCAGGCGGATCTCGACCAGTCGCACGGTCCGGGCAGGATAGCAATCCGGACGCCGCGTAGACTGGCCGCGATGACGAGCGGGACGACGACCACCGACCTCGAGATCGACGCGCTTCGGACCTCGATCGCGGCCGATCTTGCGGCCTACCTCGAAGATCTCGAGAAGCTCGTCAACATCGATTGCGGGTCGTACACGCCGGAAGGCGTGGACGAGGTCGGCCGATGGACGGCCGCATTCCTCTCCGATCTCGGAGCGGAGATCGACATCCGGCCGGATCCCGGCAGGCGGTTCGGCAACACGGTGGTGGCGACGTTCCACGGCATGACCGGCGGCCCGCGAGTCCTGCTCATCGGTCACATGGACACCGTGTTCGACCCGGGCACGGCCGCGGAGCGCCCGTTCCGCATCGACGACGGCAGCGCGCACGGCCCAGGGGTCACCGACATGAAGTCGGGGCTGCTGGCCGGCCTGTACGCGCTCAAATCGATCATCGGCGAGCTGGGCGGCCTGCCCTTCGAACGCCTGACATTCATCGCCAACCCGGACGAGGAGATCGGCTCGCCGAGCTCGGTCGATCACATCCGGGAGGCGGCCGCGGACGTGGACGTGTGCCTGGTCCTCGAGTGCGCCCGCGCCAACGGCGACATCGTTTCGGCCCGCAAGGGCATCCTCGACACGCGGTTGACCGTCCACGGTCGTGCGGCCCACGCGGGCGTCGAACCCGAGAAGGGACGGAACGCGATCCTCGAGGCCGCCCGGATCGTTCGGGAGCTGCACGATCTCAACGGACGTTGGCCGGGAGTGACCGTGAACGTCGGCAAGATCGCCGGAGGCACGCGGCCCAACGTGGTCCCCGAGCGCTGCGACCTCGAGGTCGACGTTCGGGCGACGAGTGCCGATGGGCTCGCGGAGGTGGAGACCGCCATCACCGATCTCGTCGCGAAGACGGAGGTCGACGGGACCTCCGTCGAGCCACACGTGATGGTCGCGTGGCAGCCGATGGAGAAGCTGGCCCGCAGTGGTCGCCTCGTGGAGCATGCCCAGGCGGTGGCGCAGCGGCTGGGCTTCTCGGTGAACGACACCTCGACCGGCGGGGCGTCGGATGCGAACACGACCTCCGGCATGGGCGTCCCGACGCTCGATGGCCTCGGACCGATCGGCGGCAACGACCATTCACCCGCCGAGTACCTGGAGGTGGACTCCATCGTGCCCCGGACGGCGCTGCTCGCCGGGCTGCTGCTCGCCATCGCCCGCGATCACGAGGTCCTCGGCTGGCGCGCCGACGACCCGCGGTTCAAACCCGTCGAGTGACGTCCGAGCGGCGCCGGATCTCGTCGGGCGGACCGTGGGAGCGGGTCGCCGGCTACAGCCGGGCGATCGTCGTCGGTGACACGTGCTGGGTGGCGGGCACGACGGACGCGGGCCCGGACGGCACCTCGATGCATCCGGACGACATCGCCGGTCAGGCGCGGGCCGTCTTCGGGATCATGGAGCGGGCATTGGCCGAGTGTGGCTTCTCCCTGGTAGACGTGGTCCGGACCCGCATGTTCGTCACCGATATGGAGGACAGCGCGGCCCTGTCGGCGGTCCATGGCGAGGTCTTCGGCGAGATCCGGCCGGCAGCGACGATGGTCGCGGTCGCCGGGTTGATGCACCCGAGCCTGCTGGTCGAGATCGAGGCGGAGGCCCGTCGGGGCTGAGTGACGCCGGTTGGAGGCGACCCGGGCCGCCCCGGCCGCCCCGCCGCGGCTGGTGGCCGTGCGACGTGCGAGCCGGACGCCTGGCGATCGGAGGAACCATGAATGATGCGCTTCCGGGGCACGTTATGGCCGCTCGAACCCCGATGAGGGCACCACGACCATGCAAACCGTGCACCGAGAGGGCATTACGTTCGCGAATTGGGGCCAGTAGCCCTCGAGGTGGTCTCGAAAGCGCCGCGCAACGGCCCTAACGTGCCGCTGAAGCCCGTTGTGCATGGTTCGGCGGCCCCGTCCGTCTCCAGATCCCAGTTCAGGCCGGGATCGCTGCCAATCCGGTCGCGCGTGCGACTGCCACGATCACGACCGCCGCCACGAGCCCGAGCAACAGGTTCCGACGCCAGGCCGTGACGGCCAGGCAGGCCAGCACGGCGATCCACTCGATGCCGACGTGGAAGGACGGCGCGGCGTCCCCCTCGACGACCACCATCACGTTCACCGCCGCCAATGCCGTCAGCACGGCGGGTCCCACGAGCTGGAGGTAGTCAAGCCCCACACGTGGCAGGCGATCGATGCCCGGCCACAGGAGCCCCAGCGCTCGCGTCGGGTACGTGGCCCCGAACATGAGGACGGCGAGAAGCACCAGCTCCGTGCTCATGGCAGCCCGTCTCCGCCCGAATGCCCGTCGCCATCCGTGCCCACGGGCCGGTCAGCCCGACCGGGGTTCACGTGGGCGCCAGGCATCGAGTACCGCTCGGCGGATGCTGGGGTTCCGAGCGGCGCCGTCTCGCGGGCAGCCGTCACCGGCAGGAGCAGCCCGACTGCGGGTCCCACCAGGCCACCGGCCACGATTCCGATGGACGGGCTGGTCAGGAGGGCGGCGATGACCGCCACGCTGGCACCGGCCGTCGCGGCCACGAGCTCCCGCCGGCCG
>CAZFXH010000289.1:0-2682 GCA_964522905.1 uncultured Anaerolineaceae bacterium | reverse complement strand
CCGGTCGAACTGCATGCCCTCGGTGTATTCCTTTTCGAGGCCCAGGCTCTGGCCTTCCTCGACGGTGATGACGCCGTCCTTGCCGACCTTGTCCATCACCTCGGCGATGATCTCGCCGACTTCCGGATCCGCGGCGCTGATGGCGGCTACGGCCGCGATCTGCGCACGGTTGTCGACCGGGCGCGCCTGCTTGGCGATATCGGCGACGACGGCCTCGACGGCCGCTTCGATGCCGCGCTTGACGACCATCGGGTTCGCCCCGGCGGTCACGACACGCAGGCCTTCGGACACGAGCGCCTGGCCGAGCACGACCGCGGTCGTCGTGCCGTCGCCGGCGACGTCGTCCGTCTTGGTCGCGACTTCCTTGAGCAGCTGCGCACCCATGTTCTCGAACGGGTTCTCGAGCTCGATGTCACGAGCGATCGTCACGCCGTCGTTCGTGATCGTGGGCGAGCCGAACTTCTTGTCGAGGACGACGTTGCGACCCTTGGGGCCGATCGTCACCTTGACGGCGTCGGCGAGATGGTCGATCCCGCGCTTGAGTGAACGACGAGCCGTCTCGTCGAAGATCAGTTGCTTAGCCAATTCGTTTCCTCCAGGAATCGTTGTGTCGGGGTCGAGGCGGGCGACGCGCGCCCTCAGCCCTCGACGATCGCGAGGATGTCCTTCTGGCTGACGATGAGGAGATCCTCGCCATCAAGCTTGAATTCGGTACCGGCGTACTTCGCGTACAGGACCTTGTCACCGGTCGTGACGTCGATCGCGATGCGCTTGCCGTCGGTGTCGAATGCGCCGGGGCCGACGGCGATGACCTTGCCCTCCTGGGGCTTCTCCTTGGCGGTGTCCGGCAGCACGATGCCGCTCTTGGTCATGTCCTCGCGAGGGATCGGTTCGATGACGACGCGGTCACCGAGGGGGCGCAGCTTCGTAGCGGTCGCAGTGGCAGTGGCTTTGGCCAACGTGCATTTCCTCCTGTGACGGCCAGGGCCGGCCGTCAGGCATGGTTTGTCGGAGCGGCTGACCGCCGGAACGGGGCGTGGTCTGCCGGTCCTTCACCTGTCGATCGCACCGCTGGAAGCGCCCTGTCTTCTCCCGCCGAGTGGTCCTCGGCCCTCGTCCAGGGGTCCGCGGATGCATTAGCACTCTCTGTGTCAGAGTGCTAGCGCCAGCCTAACCAACCTATAGCCGCCCTGTCAACTCGTTCGCGCAGGCCGCGGGAACGTGCGCTCGTAGGCTTCGACCAGCTGGTTCCCGAGCAGGTCCTGAGGGGTGGCGCGGCGTTCCGCGATCCATGCTGCGGTGATGCGCACGTACTCCGGTTCGTTGCGCGATCGGGGGGCGCCGGGCGGCGCCAGGAACGGGGAATCGGTCTCGACGAGGATCCGGTCGACGGGGACGAGCGCGGCCACCTCCGCGGAGGCTTCCTCGCCCGCGCGGAAGACCAGTCCGGAGAAGCTGATCGCCGCGCCGAGATCCAACACCGCCTGGGCGTAGTCGGTGGGACCCGAGAACGAATGGATCACCACGGGCGGCCGTGCTTGGAAGGCGGTGGCCCAGTCGGCCTCGCCGACACCGGCCGCGCGGAGCCCGGCCAGGAGGGCGTCCTGGGCGTCGCGCTTCCCTGTCGCGGAGCGGCAATGGAGGATCGCGGGCTTCCCCGTGTCGAGCGCCAGGGCCAGGTTGCGTCGCAGATTCGTCAGTTGGTCCGGGATCGGGCTGAAGACACGGTCGTAATCGAGGCCGGTCTCGCCGATCGCGACCACCCGCTCGTCACTCGCCCACGCGACGATCCTGGCCCATCCCTCGTCATCGACCTTGGCCGCGTCGTGCGGATGGACGCCGACGGCGGCATCGAGCCACCCGAACCGCTGGACGAGGTCGAGGGCACGGCCGCTCGAGGCGATGTTCCAGCCCGGGACGAGGATCCGCTCCAGTCCGGCGAGGCGAGCGGCGCCCAGGACCTGGTCGACGTCACGCTCGAAGCGGTCCGCGTTGAGGTGGCAGTGCGAGTCGACGAGGCGCATCGGGGCATGGTAGGTCGCGAGCGTCGCTGGCCGCGGCGCACCAACGGTAAATCGGGGCGTCGACGACGACCCAAGAGATTGTCGTGAGGTTCCGTTCCTGGGCTATCCGGCCCCGGGATCAACGTCGAGGCGCGGGAAGAGCGGCTCGGGCGCCGTCACGTGGCCTGGCTCCCCTGCCCCGGTGCCCCAGGCGAGCTGCTCCATGATCGGCGGCCCGCCGTTCCCGTCCGGGCCGTAGTCGTAGCCGTACCCCAGCTGCTTGAGCACCCGGGGCGCCACCCCTGGCATGTACGGGGCGACGGCCAGGCCGACGAGCCGGCACGCCTCCAGCAGGTCCCCGAGCACGCCCCGGAGCCGGGTGACCGCCGCGTCGTCTCCGTCCTTGGCCGCCTTGGCGAGCTCCCACGGCTTCTCGGCATCGACGACCTTGTTCGCGCCGCCGACGAATTTCCACAGCTCCGCGAGCGCGTCGTGCAGCATCAGACCCTCGAGCCGCTCCCCGTAGAGCCGCAACGTGTCCGCCCAGCCCTCCGCGAGGGGCGACTCGGCGGCGGCGCGGGGCGCCGGCCGCTCCCCATCGAGGTACCGGTTCGTCATCGACACGGTCCGGTTCAGCAGGTTGCCGAAGTCGTTCGCCAGGTCCGCGTTGTAGCGCCGG
>CAZFXH010000288.1:0-4843 GCA_964522905.1 uncultured Anaerolineaceae bacterium | reverse complement strand
AGGTGTTGGCGGCTGTCTCCAAGACCGCTTCGTCCACGCCGTCGAAGATGGGGACCCGCTGGCCGCGAGGCCCTTCGAAGGACTGCCCTCCTTTGCCCGGCGTCACACCGGCCACGACGCGGGTGCCGTATTCGATCGCCTGGCGCGTGTGGAACGAGCCGTCCCTGCCGGTGATGCCCTGCACGACGAGGCGGGTGTCGCGACCCACGAGGATGCTCATGCGGTGGCCCCCGCATGACTGGACGCCTCGACCGCCTTGGCCGCCGCCTCGTCCAGGGACGAGGCCGTCTGGAAGCGCGCCTCCTCGAGCAAGTTCGCCGCTTCGGCCGCGTTCGTGCCCACGATCCGCACGACCATCGGCACGTCCCGCGTCTGCTGGGCACGCGCCTCGATCAGGCCGCGGGCCACCTCGTCGCCGCGCGTGATGCCGCCGAAGATGTTGACGAGGATCGCATTGACCTTCGGGTCGCTCAGGATCAGGCGCATCGCCTCCGCGACCTTGTCGGCGCGGGCCCCACCACCGATGTCGAGGAAGTTCGCGGGTTCGCCGCCGGCCCGCTTGACGAGATCCATCGTGGTCATCGCCAGACCGGCGCCGTTGACCATGCAGCCGATCGTCCCGTCGAGCTTGATGAACGTCAGGCCGGCTTCACGGGCCTCCTTGTCCTCCGGCGCCTCCTCGTCGGGGTCGCGCAGGTCCTCGAGGCCGGGATGCCGCTCCAGGGCGGAGTCATCGAGGGTGATCTTGGCATCGAGACAGACGAGCCGATCTACGGCGGCCCCGGCCGCGTCCGTCTCGCGCACGATCGCGAGCGGGTTGATCTCGACGAGGTCGGCGTCGTTGGCCTTCATCGTGCTCACAAGTCCCTTGGCGATGGCGACGGCCGTTCTGAGATGCGCCCCGAGGCCCATCGCGAAGGCCAGCTCCCTCGCCCGGAAGTCCTGCAGACCCAGGAGCGGATGGGCGTGTCGACGGATGATCGCGTCCGGGTTCGTCTTGGCGACCTGTTCGATCTCGACGCCGCCCTCGGCGGAGCCCATCAGCAGGATCCCACGCTCCGCGCGATCGAGGACTGCGGCGAGATAGAACTCCTTGACGATGTCCGCCGCCGGCCCGACGAGGACCTTGCGCACGGTCATGCCCTTGATGTCCATCCCGAGGATCCCTTCGGCGACGCTCTCAGCCTCGTCCGGCGAGCCCGCGAGCTTCACGCCGCCCGCTTTTCCGCGTCCCCCGACGAGGACCTGGGCCTTGATGACGACCTTGTCCGCACCGGCGGTCAGGAACCGTTGCGCCGCGGCTCTGGCCTCGGCTGGTGTGTGGGCCACCTCCCAAGCCGGCACCGGCAGGCCCTGGGCGAGGAGGAGCGACTTTGCGTCGGCTTCGTGGAGTTTCACGCGCGGCAGGGCTCCGGTAGCGGGAGGTCGGGGACCTCGATGGTACCGCGTCGGCAGGCGCCGCGATCTCTCGCCTGGACCCGGCCGCCTGGCTCATCCTCCGAGATCCCGAACAGGCCTAGGACGCCGTGCTGAACACGCTCGTCCGGGCCTGGCGCGACCTGCCAACGCTAGGCTCGGGCGAATTCGAGTTCCTCGACATCCAACGCCTGGCGCCCTGACGCCAGCCGCTCGACGTTCCTGCCCCTCGTCAGGCGACCCGCGAACGCATCCGGCCCCTCGTAGGGGTGCGTTTTCGCGGTGCAGGATGTCACCAGAAACATGATCGGATCAGAGGACTAGTTCGAACGGGGGGTGCAACAATAGTCATTCCGTACCGGTCAGATGGGGTTGTCGACCGCGTCGGGTCAAGGGGTAGGGGATGGGCCAGCGCGTGGGCCATGCGGCCGAACCCGCGGTCGCCACTGACGATGTGCGTGCGCGCGTGCGCGGCGTTCGCGGTCATGCCTCCGTCCTGCCGCAGCTCACGATGCCGGCGCGAAACCCACTCCGCTGGCTCGGCGTTGCGCGAGGCGCGCGCGTCCGGATCGTCGGTTCCTATGTCCTGCTCCTCGCCGTCTCGGCCGTCCTGCTCACGTTCGCGCTGCGTCAGATCCTTGTCATCCGCCTGGAGGCACAGGTCGGCGAGGCGCTTCAGCAGGAGGTACTCGAGCTCGACCGGCTCCAGGCAGACGGTCGCAACCCGCTGACGGGCCAGCCCTTCGTCTCGCTGGACGAGTTGTTCGACGTCTACTTCCTGCGCAACGTGCCCAGCAACGAGGAAGCGGCCTTCGCGTTCATCGATGGGGCCCTCCATCAGTCGACCATGGCGCGGTTCCCGGTCGACTCGGTGCCCGCCGGCGTCATCGCCGATTGGGAGGCGTTCTCCAGCCGCCTGCCGTCGCCCAGCCCCGGCATCGAAGGTCGCTTCGGCACCGCGCTCGGCGACGTCCACTTCCGCGCGTCCCGAATCTGGTTCAACGGGGAACCCGGCGCCTTCGTCATCGCGCTCCTGCCAGCGGCGGACCTGCGCACGATCGCCGAACTCCAGACCTTCGGGGTGGCGGCATCCTTCGGGATCCTGGCGGTCGCCTCACTCGTCGCGTGGCTCATCGTGGGACGCGCGCTCGCGCCCATCCGCCTGCTCACCGAGACGGCCCGTAGCATCTCGCAGTCGGACCTGACGAAACGGATCGAAGTGCGCGGCGGCGACGAGGCGGGCGAGATGGCGCAGAGCTTCAATGCGATGCTCGATCGGCTCGAAACCGTCTTTCGGTCCCAGCACGAGTTCATCGAGGACGCGGGTCACGAGCTCAGGGATCCGCTCACGGTCTGTCGAGGCCAGCTGGAGTTGCTCGACGATGACCCGGAGCAACGCGAGCGTACCGTGGCGCTCGTCCTCGACGAGATCGACCGAATGAGCCGGATCGTCGACGACCTCCAGCTGCTGGCCGAGGCGGAACAGCCGGACTTCCTCCGCCCCGAACCCATCGATCTCGTGGCGTTCGTCCAGCAACTGGTGTCCAGGGTGACCGGCATGGCCCCTCGCGCGTGGGCGCTCGATGCGGTCGAAGCGACGACGACCGTCGCCGATCGACACCGGCTGTCCGAGGCGGTCATGAACCTCATCAACAATGCCATCCACCACACAGAGTCGGGCGATGCGATCGCCCTTGGCGTCGTGGCGGCAGACGACGAGGTCCGGATCTCCGTCCGCGACACAGGGACCGGGATCTCGATGTCGGATCAGGCGCGGATCTTCAGTCGCTTTGCCCGCGGGCGCGGCGCAGCTCATCGGTACCGCGGGAGCGGCCTTGGCCTGGCCATCGTCCGGGCGACCGCGGAAGCGCATGGCGGGCGGATCGAGCTCGAGAGCCGGTTGGGCCTGGGATCGACCTTCACGATCGTCCTGCCGTTGGTGTCGGATCAGGAGGAGGCCGGTGCCGACGATCCTGATCGCTGAGGACGACCCCCGTATCAGCTCCTTCTTGGAGAAGGGGCTGCGCGCAAGCGGGTACGCCACGCTCGTCGCGGACAACGGGGAAATGGCGGAGCGGCTGGCTGTGAACGGGGAGTTCGACCTGCTGATCCTTGACATCGGCCTGCCCGAACGCGACGGCTACCGCGTCCTGCAGTCGGTCCGGGCACGCGGCAAACGACTGCCCGTGATCGTCCTGACCGGGCGCCGCGACCGGGATGTCGTCGCCTACCTGGAAGGCGGCGCGGACGACTACATGCCCAAGCCGTTCCGCTTCGACGAGCTCCTTGCGAGGGTCGGCCGGCGGCTGCAGGCGCGTAGCTCCGAGCCGGAGGGAACGCATGTGCTGAGTGCCGGCGACGTCCAGCTGAACCTCCGAACCCGGCGCGCGACCGTCGGCGATCGGACGGTCGACTTGACCGGCAGGGAATTCGCGCTGCTCGAGATGTTCCTCCGCCACGCCGACCAGGTCCTCAGTCGAGAACAGCTGTTGTCGCACGTATGGGGCTACTGGTTCGATCCTGAGACGAACGTCGTGAACGTGTACATCCACGCTTTGCGGCAGAAGCTGGGTCCCGACCTGATCGAGAGCGTGCGGGGGGCTGGCTATCGACTGAGGCAGAATAAGAAAGTCCTCATCTGAACCCCCGTCAAATCCTTATCCTCCTGCACCACAGTCCCCTTCAGTCGGTCACGACCGACCTGAGGTCGTCAGCTCGGTTGATGAGCAAGGGGAAGCGGTGGGGAAGCCCGAGGGGGGCACCGAAGCTACAGGCGTGACGCCTGCGACAGGACTGGACCATGTCCTGGGCGTTGGTCGGCTTTTCGCGGCGCAAGCGGTGCGATCCGTCAGGGGCAGCCGGCCCTGGCATCTTGTGATCGCCGCGATCGCCGCCATCGCGCGCGAGGGCGCGCGTTCGCTCGACGGTGGATCGGCGGCAGCCCGCGACATCGTCTCTACCATGCGTGCCGCCACCATGCGGCGTGCCGCCACGGCGAAGGTTGCGATCGGTGCCGGCGTGGCCAACGCTGTCATCCGCCCGACCCTCCGCGCCTGGGCCGCCGTCACGGCCGTTGGCGTCCGGCTGGGCCGCCGAACCACGACCGCGATCCGGTCGGCCCGCGCGGTTCTCGACCTGCTGGCGCGACGCGCGGGTGTCGTCGCCGTCGCCGTCACCGACCGGATCGGCACGGGAGCGATCGCCCTCCGACGACGGGCGGCTCCGGCGCTGCCGCTATTCGGCCGTAACGCGGCCTCGGTGCGCCGACACATTCGCGGAGGGATCGGCCCGCTGGTGCAAGCGATCGAGCGGGCGAGCAGCAGGGTCGCTCTGGGAGCGCGCGTCGTCAGTCGGCGACTGGCACCGAGGATCGCCGTCGCGCGAGAACGACTGGCGCGGTGGATTCGCCCGATCGGGCGCGCCGCCG
>CAZFXH010000287.1:0-9783 GCA_964522905.1 uncultured Anaerolineaceae bacterium | reverse complement strand
GGCACGCCCCCGAAGCCACGGACCTCGCGAACGACGGCCCCAGCGTCCGACGGGATGCGCGCGAACTGCTGGGTCATGGCAGCGATGATGGAGCGCCCGCGAAATTCGCGCAGAAACCGTATTGCATCTGCGAAGAACGGGCGTAGACTGCGCGCCAAGGCACGACCGTGGACCACCAGCGCGACGTGCCAGGAGGGCGGGTTTCCGGATTCGTTCCGCTACGGCAACCTCCGGGTCGCCGTGCGCTGAACTCCTCCCCCGGGGATCCCCACCACCGCGGGCCGACCCCCAACGGGCGGCCCGCGGTCTCATGTCGCGCGGGCGAATCAGTGGCCGCCGCCCCACGGCCGACTCAGCCGCCGACTCAACCGCCGGCCACCACCCGGAGCCGTTGGATCAGGGCGTCGCTGCCCGGCGACGGTGGGCTGACGACGACGTGCTCCGCGAGGTTGGCGGCGGTCGAGCGGGCCGCCGCGCCGCCGTCCGACTCGAGCATGACGACGAGCCGCTCGAGCGCCTCGATCGAGACGTGGATCTCGTCGGTATCGAACGCGAGGGCGGCCCCGTCGACCGCGTACACGTGCATCTCGATGGGAACCGTCGGCGTCGGCCACGACCACGCCGCGATCTCCACGAATCCGGGGGTGTCGGCGAGGGCGTGCACGATGGTCGGCGCGCTCGTCGCGGTCTCCGTGCCGTAGATCCAGACGTCGACGCCGGTGGACCGGAGCCGGTCTGCCAGCCGTCCGGCAGCGAACCCCTGGAACTCGTTGACGTTGCGCGGCTGGACATCGATGGCGATCCAGTCGTTCGTCCCCTTCGTGTCCGACCTGCGCACGCCGCGCGGCGCCGCAGGGTCACCGATCGCGAGGATGTGGCGGATGTGGACCGCCTTGTGGGTGCCCCGAAGACCGATGGCGAGCTCGTAGCCGAGGAACGCCCCGATGCCCACAGTCGAGCCCTGCGGGACGTTCGCGCGGACCCAATCGACCGTCGTCGTAAGCGCCGCGTCCCGCGCAGCGCTGCTCCGCATCTGGCGGAGGGTCAGGGCGTGCTGCGCGAGGACGGTGGACGACGCCACGAACAGCACGACGAGCGCGATCGGGACCGCCGCTTCGGCCAGGCCGGGCCGCCGATCGGGCGATCGGAGCCTACCGAGGATCGTCTCACCGAACCAGAGCCAACCGGCGGCTGCGATCGCCGCGAGGATCGCGACTTGGGCGAAGTAGTTCCGCGGCGGCTCCCCCACCGAGACGACGAGGTGGATCAGGGGCAGGCTGCAGACCGTCGCCAGCCACATGTCGGTCAGCGCGATGCGCGCGGGCGCCTCGGCCGCGCGCCACGCGGCGATCGAAAGCAGGACCCCGACGGCTCCAGCGCCCGCCACGAGCTTGAGCGACCCGGGTAGCCAGGTCGCCGCGTAGCGCCCGACCTGGACCAGGTCGAGCAGCGCGGTCCCGCGTGCCTCGAGGGTCCCCGCGAAGACCGCGAGGAGGGCGATGCACCAGGCCCCTGTCAGCGCCGCGGCGAGGACGAGACGACCGTGGCCGCCTGCGTGGAGCCCCAAGCGACGTCCGAGGTCTTCCAACGGTCGCGCGCTCGACAGGCGTCCTGCGAGGATCCCGGCGACCGCCACGACCCCGACCCCCACGCCGATCGGAGCGAGCGTCCAGGCGGGCGTGCCGAGGCGGTACACGATGCCCGTCAGGTCCGCCACGAGGACGAACCACCAGGACAGGCCGATCGCCGCAACGGCCAGCATCCAGCCGGCGCTGGCCGCCAGCGCCCGCCACGGCCGCCCCGAGAGGATGCCGGCCATCAATGGCACGGCGGCCAGGGGCAGCGCGATCTCCTTCACGAGGAACGCGAGTGCGAAGACGGCGCCAGCCAGCATCGCCCGCCCCACTCCCCCACGCCGGACGGCGTCCAGCCCGAGAAGAAGGAACAGCAGGGCGAGCGTGGCCGCCGGCAGGTCCAGGCGGGCGGTCCGGGTCAAGTCGTGGACGTACGTGATGCCCAGCACACCCGACGCGGCGACCGCCCCGACAGCCGGCCGGACACGCCAGCCGAGGACCCCGGCGAGCAGCACGAGCCCCACGCCAGCGATGGCGTTGAGAGCGTGGCCGGTGGCGAGCGGATCGATGCCGAACAGGGCATCGGGCAGCACGAGCAGGACCGACCAGACCGGCGCGTGAAGCAGGAAGTAATCCCCCAAGGGCGATCGCGGCCCCAGTCCGTCGAGGACGTTGTAGCCGATCCCGATGTACTTGGCCTCGTCGGACGAGATGAACAACGGTGGCACGGCCAGCAGGAGCGCACCGAACACGATGCACGAGGCGATGACGACGAAGCGGGAGACGCGGACCTCGGCGGCTCGGGTGACCGAGCGGGACGTCGAGTCCTGGGGCATCCCCGGAGTATGCGCCGGGGCTGTTGTCGTCCCCCCCCGAATCAAGCCGGGCAGGCGAACGCGAAGTAGATCGGGATGTCGAGCCCGATGTGGACCGCCATCGGGATCAGCAGCGAGCGGGTGCGCACGGCGATGACACCCGCGAGGAGCCCGCCCACGCCCAGAGCCAGCATCAGTGGCACCTGCAGGCCGATGACGTCCGAGCCCGAGTGCGCCACGCCGAACACGATGGCTTGCCCCACGACCGCCGGACCGATGCCCATCACCTTGGCCGACCAGCCCAGCAGCGCGCCGCGGTAGATGGTCTCCTCCATGACCCCGTTCGCGGCCGCGAACACGAGCGCGGGCACGAGCGCCCCGGCGACGAGCTCGTACCCGACGTTGCCGAAGAACGGCCGGGCGAGGTACGGGCCGGCGAGCAGCGCCACGGGTCCCGAGGCGAGGAACCCGAGGACGGCCCAGCGGACCCAGCGGCGGGCCGGCCAGCGCAGCGACAGCGAGGCCGGCGTCGCCTTGAGGATGAGCGCGATCCCGGTCAGGGCGGCCAGGACGACCAGCGCCTCGAGCGCGCGCCACGTGGCCACGGACGACGCCGGATTCGCGCAGTCCGACCCATCGATGGCCGCCGCCGGCGACGGCAAGCCACCCCACAGCAGGCTCAACGCGACCGGGACCGCGGCGCCCCACGTCCAGCGCACCGGGGCGTCGCGCACGATGGCGATCGCGGCGCCGGCGGTGAGCGCGACGAGGACGGCCGGGCGCAATGCGGGCACGGCGGCGGCCAGCACGAGCAGCCCGAGCGGGACCGCGGAGCGCGCGAGGTCGACGGGGTCGCTGGGCAGGTAGCGGCGCGCGGCTCCCACGACTACCCCTCCCCCAGCGACGCGCTCAGGCGTTACTGCCGGTGACGATGACGAGCGCCGGGCCAGCAGGCGTCCCGCCAGCCAGCAGGCCGGCCCACGAGGCCGCCGCCGCGCCCTCGACCGTGATCCCGAGCTCCTCGGTCAACTCGGCCTGGGCGGCCCGCAGCGCTCCCTCGGAGACTGTGATCATGTCATCGACCCGCCCGGGCAGGAGCTCCACCGAGTTCGGGATCGCGATGCGGCTGGCGATGCCGTCGGCGTACGTTTCCGCGCTCTCCGTGTCGACCGGGCGGCCGGCCCGCCAGGACAGGGCCATGGCCGCCGCGCGCTCGGCCTGGACGCCGACCACGCGGCAGTCCGGGGCGGCGTGACGCAGCCATGACCCGACGCCGTTGATCAGCGCCCCGTTGCCGACGGGGACGGCCGCGACGGCGGGCATCGGCAGATGGCCGGCCGCGACGGCGTCCGTCACCTCGAGGGCGAGCGTCGCCGCGCCGGTCGAGATGCGGACATCGTCCCCGTCGACCAGGAGCGCGGCACCGTGCTCCGTGGCGTAGCGCTCGGACGTGCCGCGGGCGTCGTCGAAGTCGTCCCCGGCCTCGATCACGGTGGCGCCGAGCGCCCGCATCCGGGCGACCTTCGCGCGGTTCGCCCGGGTCGAACAGAACACGACGGCTGGCACGCCCATGGCCCGCGCCGCGTACGCGACGCCCTGGCCGAAGTTACCGGCCGACACACACACGACCGCCCGCTCGGCGCCGACGCTCCCCTCCCCCACCAGCGCCGCCATCACGATCCACGTCCCGCGTCCCTTGAACGAACGGATCGGGTTGACGGTCTCGACCTTGACGATGACCGGGGCGCCCAGCCGCGCGGACAAGCCCTCATGGACATGGTGGGGAGAGCCCGTGAAGACCGGATCGATCCGCTCGTGCGCCCCGCGGATGGCCGCCGGCTCCAGTTCCGGGGGCTTGATCACTGCGCCGGCGCCCGGAGACGTGAAAACGCCCGAAGGAACGGCCGGTCCGTAGTTGACTGTACCGATGCAAGCACCGGCACCTTCACTTGCGGTCTGGCGCCCCTTCGAGCAAGACGAACTGTATCCCGGGACCCGCCAGGGTGGGAAGGGGGTTTATCCACGAGATTCCGGGTTTGTCGGGAACGGCCGCCGGATCGTCCACATGCCATCCACATGAGGCCGCCATGGTGCCAGGGCCGGTGGCGCAACGGCGAGCCCGACCCCCAGCCGGACACAACGAAACGCCCGAAGGAACCGACGATCACTAGTTGCTCTGACCCATATAAATACAAGTCAAATCACTAGATGTCCGTGGCCCCTTCAGGCAAGACCAACGATAGCCGACGCGACGCGCCAACCACAATCAGGTTATCCACCACTTTCGTTGCCGCGGCCTTGCATTTTCGCGGTGCTTTCCACAGGCTTTCCACAAACCCAAGGGGCCGTCAGCGACGACGCAGCAGGAACAGGACCCGCACGCTGTCCTCGATGGGTGCTTCCCGAACGACGTCGAACCGCTCCTCCGCGGCCGCGCGGAACCCGTCGAGGGTGTAGTCGGGGAAGACGTCGCGGCGCGTCGCGAGCAGCCGCCGGACCATGCGGTCCTCCTTGGGCACGAACTCGACGATCGCCCACGGGGCGAGATCGGCGAACAGCCCGAGCACCATCGGCAACGGCACGTTCCTTGAGATCGCCACGTGGTGGACCAGGGCGAGCGCGAGCACGATGTCGGGATCCGCACGATCGAACAGCGAGCGACGCTCCCGACCGGCCCAGCCGATACCGGGGCTCGGGTTCGCGATGTCGAGGATGAGCGGCAGGATGTCCGCCCGACCCTCGTCACGCAGCTGGCGGTAGTTCCGCTCGGCGGCGGCCGGGTCGATATCGAAGGCCAGCACCTGCTTGCCGGCGTCGGCCGCGATCCGGCTGTAGCGGCCGGTGTTCGCGCCGAGGTCCCACAGCCTGGACCCCTCGGCCTCGGCGGCGAACGCGGCCACCAGCCGCGCCTTGTCGGCGGTCGCCGCGTCGCCGTAACTCGTGTGATCGGCGTAGTCCGACCATTCGGTGCCGGCCGGTTCCCAGCGCAGCCGTTCGACGGTCCCCCTCAGGTTCTTGATGAGGCCCTCGAGCCGCTGCCGGCTGATCCGGGCTCCGCGCGCCGTGGCAACGTCGACATCGCTCTCGTTGCCCGCGTACCGCCGCTGTGCGCGTGCATGCAGGTGGATGTGCGACAGCAGGCCGAAGTCGAGCCGGGTCCGCCACGGAAGCAGGTTGCTCGCGAGATCCAGCGGGATGCCGTCGGGGTCCGAGCGGAGCAGGCTCGCAAGGCGGACGTCACGTCGGGCGATGAGCGCCAGCGGGGCCAGGAAGTGCTCGCAGAACTGGCGGTAGGCCACCCACGGCGCGCCCTCCTCGAGCGGTTCGAACGAGAGCGAATCGATGAGGATGGGCTTGGCGTCGCGAAACTGGACGTTGTACGCGGAGGCGTCCTTGAGCTGCCAGCCCTCGGCCATCGCCTCGAGTTGGGCGTCGAGAGTCAGGAGCGCGGCATCGCGGAGCTCACCGAAGGTCCATTCGTAGGGATAGCTGATGAACTCGATCCGCTCCGGCCGGATGACGGCGTGGGCGTCGGGGCCCTGCGCACGCTCGACGGGAACGGTCTCGTACGGGATGAGCCGACCACCATCGATGAGCCGCTTCTTGAGCGGGCTCGCCTCGAACGCGTCCCATTCGGCCGCGAAGGCGCGCTGGATCTGGCGGTAGGGCTGGCCGTCCTGCCAGAAGATGAAGCCGCTCGGATCACGGAACGAGCCGGCGTCCCGCTCGACGACCCCGGCGCTCCCGCCCGGGTCGGCCCCTGGGACCGAGTTTGCCGGGTCAGCGACTCCTGGTGCCGTCATCCACGGACGCGGAAGGCTTGTCCGGCGCGCTTCGATGGCGCACGACGTTCAAGATCCGACCGATCTGGTGCCGGAAGAAGAGCGGCACGGCGATGGCGGCCGCGATCGCGGTCTGGATGATAAGACTGCCGGTGCCCGGATCGATGTATGCGAGTTCAGGCATGTGCGCGGGTTACTCCGGTGATGGTTAACCGACCGATAATCGGCCGATGACGAACGATAGCACGGCCCCTGGGGGCCCGGCCCCTGGGGGCACGGCCCACGGCCACACGGCCGTTCACGACACGACCAAGGTCCCATGGCGACTCCGCGCCCCATGGAGTGGCCGGCCGCTGCCCGCGCATCCGCTGCTGCTCGCCGCCTACCCCGTCCTGTTCCTCTACGGGCAGAACCTGGGCGAACTGGAGCCGAGCGACCTCGTCGGGCCCCTCGCCGCGATCGTCCTCGCCGCGCTGGCCGTGCTGCTCATCGGCGCGTACCTCGTCCGGGATGGACGCCGGGCGGCGCTGGTCGTGTCCGCCCTCGCGGCCACGCTCCTCCTGTACGGCCACGTCGCGGGGGTCCTGGGTCCCCTGGGAGTGCGGCCTGCCATCCTCCAAGCCGCTTGGATCGGGCTCGTCGGCGTCACGGTGGTGATCGCGGTCAGGGCGGGTTCGGAGCGACTGGCCATGGTGACTCGCGGACTCAACGTCGTCACCGCGGTCCTGGTGATCCTCGCCCTGGTGTCGATCCTGCCCGCGGAGATGGCTCGAACGAACCGGAGCGTGGCGCCGGCCGCGCCCATCGAGGGCACGGCGGAGTTCGGCCGCGACATCTGGTACCTGGTGTTCGACCGCTACGGGTCCGCCCGGTCCCTGGATCTGCTCTATGGGATCGACGACCGACCCTTTCTGGACCGGCTGCACGCCCGGGGCTTCGAGATCGCGACCGACAGTCATGCGAACTATCTCAAGACCGCCCTGTCCCTGGCGGCGACGCTCAATGTCGACTACCTCGACGACCTCGCCGCCGCACAGGATCCGGACTCGCAGGATCACGGGCCGATCTACCGGCACCTGACCGACCACGCGGTCGGGCACTTCCTGCGTGATCGAGGCTATCGGTATGTCCATCTCGGCTCGACCTACGACCCGACCGAGACGAGCGTCCTGGCCGATCTCAATCCGCGGATCGGTGGGCCGTCCGACTTCGTCGACGCCCTGTTCGACACGTCGGCACTGCCAGCGATCGCGCGCCGGCTGCGCATCCGCACGATGGCACCCGCACGAGAGCGTCACTACCGATTCAGCCGATTCCAGCTCGATACGCTTGACGACCTCGTGGGCGAACCCGGCCCGAATTTCGTCTTTGCGCACGTCCTGCTGCCGCATCCCCCGTACACCTTCGCAAGCGACGGCACGTTCCTCACCGAGCGAGATGACGAGGGGCGGACCGACCGGGAGGGTTACGCACAGCAACTGGTCTACCTGCAGGCTCGGATCGAGGCCCTGGTGGAACGCCTCCTCGCGCCGCCGGAGGCGGAGCGGCCGATCATCGTCCTCCAGGCTGATGAGGGGCCCTACCCGCTCGACTACGCGCGAGATGTCACTGGATACGACTGGGCCACGGCGACGACCGAGGACCTCGAGATCAAGTTCGGGATCTTCAACGCCATGTACCTGCCCGGAAGCGAGGCGCCCGCCCTTTCTGCCACCCTCAGCCCGGTGAACACCTTCCGGATGATCTTTGACGCCTACTTCGGCGCAGACCTGCCACTGCTCCCCGACCGGTCATTCACGTCAGCGGGCAAGTACCGGCCGTACGACCTCGCCGACATCACCGATCGCCTGCCGATGGTCGAGCCCTAGCGGGGGCCGTGCCGTGACGACGCAGATACCCCGGCGACTTCGCGCCGCGTGGCGTGTCCGGCCGCTGCCGCTGCATCCCCTCCTGTTCGTGGCGTACCCGGTGCTCTTCCTGTACGGGCAGAACCTCGGGGAGCTGGAGCTATCCGACCTGTTCCTGCCGCTCATCGTCATCGTCGCGGCGGCACTCGCGGTCCTCCTGCTCGTCGCCCCGGTGCTCGGCGACAGTCGACGCGCTGCCCTCGTCGTGTCCGCGCTGGCCGCGATGCTGCTGCTGTACGGCCACGTCGCCGGGGTCCTGGCGCCGCGCGGGGTGCTCGCGGGATTCCAGCAGATCGGCTGGGCCGTCTTCGTGTTCGCGGCCGGCGTGCTGGCGCTGCGCCTCGGCAGCGGTCGACTCGCGTCGGTCACGCGTGCGCTCAACCTGGTCATGGCGGTCCTGGTCGTCTTCGCCCTCGTCACGATCGTGCCGGGCGAGGTCGCTCGATTCGGCCGGAGCACGGCGGCGGCGGCGGCGGTCAGCGGCGACGCCGGGCCAGGTCGGGACATCTACTTCCTGGTCTTCGATCGCTACGGGTCCGCGAGCTCGCTGGAGCTCCAGTACGAGATCGACGACCGGCCGTTCCTCGACCGACTCCGCGGCCGCGGATTCGAGGTCGTGACCGACAGCCACGCCAACTACGTGAAGACCTCGCTGTCGCTCGCCGCGACCTTGAATCTCGACTACCTCGACGAGCTGGTCGCCGCGCAGGACCCGGCCTCCGACGATCACGGACCGGTCTTCGAGCGGATCTCCGACCACGCCGTCGGCCGCTTCCTGCGGGAGCGCGGCTACCGCTACGTCCACGTCGGCTCGAACTACGGCCCGACCAAGACGAGCAGGATCGCCGACCGGAACCTTCCACCCGGCGGGCCGTCCGACTTCATCGCGTCGCTGTATGACACCTCCGCGCTCCCGGCGATGGCCCGGCGCCTGCGGATCGGCCCGATCGACACCATGCGCGAGCGGCACTACAAGGTCGCCCTGTTCCAGCTGGACACGCTGGACGACGTCGCGGACGAAGCGGGTCCGTCGTTCGTGTTCGCGCACCTTCTGATGCCGCACCCGCCCTACACATTCGCGCGCGACGGCTCCTTCGTCACCGACGAGGCCGACGTCGGGCGGCGCCAGGCGCTGGCGTACGGCGAGCAGCTGACCTACCTGCAGACGCGGATCGAGGCCCTGATCGACCGGCTGCTCGCCCGTCCCGAGGCGGAACGGCCGATCATCATCCTCTCGGCCGACGAGGGTCCCTACCCGCGGACCTACGCGCGCAACACGGTCGGCTATGACTGGGCGACGGCTTCGACCGACGAACTGGAGATCAAGTTCGGGATCCTGAACGCGATGTACCTGCCCGGCGAGGGATCACCGGACCTGTCGCCGACTCTCAGCGCGGTCAACACCTTTCGCCTTATCTTCGGCCGCTACTTCGAGGCCGACCTGCCGCTCCTCCCCGATCGCTCCTTCACGTCGGCGGGCAAGTTCCGACCGTACGACCTCATCGAGATCACGGATCGACTGCCCCCGCCGCGATCGACCGCAGGTGATCCATGAGGGCATCGGTCGCCGCGGTCCCGGGCTGGGTCGGCACGCCACCCTGCGACTAGCCCGCGGCAGCGGCCGGCTCCGTGCCGTTCGTGGCGTCGGTCGCGGCCTGGGCCCAGCGCTCCGACGCGGCCTCCAGCTCGCTGGCGAGCGCCGGCG
>CAZFXH010000286.1:0-25351 GCA_964522905.1 uncultured Anaerolineaceae bacterium | reverse complement strand
TCGACCCGCCGGCGTCGCTTCCCACGCGACGCCATGCCCCGAGCGCGCTCGATCGGCGCCCCTCGACCCGCCGGCGTCGCTTCCCACGCGACGCCATGCCCCGAGGACCCGTCGGCCTCGACTCGAGGCCGGACGAGCCGTCCCATCCTGCGACTGCGGTCAGCGGGCGATCCCCGCGGTCGGCATCATCAGGGCATCAGGGCTGACGGAGGGCACCGGTGACCGATCCCCGCACGATCGTCTTCTTCCCCGAGAGCGCATTCGGCCCTACCAACAACTGCGTCGGGATCGGGAACGTCCTGCGTGAGCGCGGCCACCGCGTCGTCTTCGTGCTGGAGGAGTCGTTCGCGGGCACGCTCGAGGCGAAGGGGTTCGAGGAGCGGCTGATGCGCCTCGGGCCGCCGCCGGCCGACGCGGAGCCGGAGGTCCCAGGCCAGTTCTGGATCGACTTCATCCGCGACACCGCGCCGGTCTTTCGCAAGAGCACGCTCGAGCAGCTCGACGAGTTCATCGCGCCGACCTGGCAGGCTCTGATCGATGGCGCGAAATACGTGAACCCGCGGCTGGCCGAGATCTTCGACGAGGTCGCACCCGACGTGATCGTCGAGGACAACGTCGTGGCGTTCCCTGCGATCACCGCCAGTGGCCGGCCGTGGGTCCGGATCGTCTCCTGCAATCCGATGGAGATGAAGGACCCGGCGATCGCCCCATTCTCGAGTGGCTATGCCGTGACGGACCGGACGGGCTGGCCCGCCTTCCTACGCGAGGTACGCCGCACCCACGCGGATATGTGGATGGACTTCGACGCCTTCTGCCGTGCGAACGGGGAGACGGGCCTTACGTACGGGAAGGTCGGTCCGGAGTTCATCGCCGAGTCCCCGTTCCTCAACCTGTACTCCTATCCGGCCGAGGCCGACTACGAGCGCGAGGTCCCGCTGGGGTCCTCGTGGCACCGGCTCGACTCGACGGTCCGGGCACCCGAGGCGGACTGGCAGCTCCCGGGCCACCTGGCCGAGCGGGACGGGGCGTTGATCTACCTCTCCCTGGGGTCGCTCGGCTCGGCGGACGTGGCGCTCATGCAGCGTCTCGTCGACCTGCTGGCGACCACCGAGAACCGGGTCATCGTCTCGAAGGGGCCGCTTGCCGACCAGATCACGCTCCACGACAACCAGGTCGGCGAGGCGTTCCTGCCCCAGCCCGCCATCCTGCCCCAGGTCGACCTCGTGATCACGCACGGTGGCAACAACACCGTCACCGAGGCGTTCCACCACGGCAAGCCGATGATCGTGCTGCCGCTGTTCTGGGACCAGGTCGACAACGCCCAGCGCGTCGAGGAGACGGGCTTCGGCCGGCGTCTATCGACCTACGGCTTCCGTGACGAGGAACTGACCGACGCCATCGACGAGCTGCTGGCCGACCAGCCGCTCGCCAAGCGCCTGAAGGCGATGTCGAAGCGCATCAAGTCCACGTCCGGCACAACCCGCGCGGCTGACCTGATCGAGCAGGTCGCGGGGATCGGTGGACCGATCAAATGAGTTGTTGGCCGGATCGCATCAGGGGGCGCTGTCGTCGAGCTTGTGGTCGATCGTCCCGGTGCGGTGGAGAAGATTCAAACGCAGGTCGCAGCCGTCCGCCGTGACGGACAACGTCGCGTCGGCTTCCAAGTCCTCGCCGATGACGATCGCGCCAGCGCACGGTCTGCCATCCACCCGCGCCGTGAGGGTCGACGGCAGCGAGATCCCGGTCAGGAACCGCTCCTCTCGGCGCTCGGCCGGAAACATGCGCGTCACGGTTTCATCCATAAGGAGTTCGATCTTCGCGTCGGCCGCTTGTGGCGGTTCGATGGCCACGACGTATGAAGCGGGCCCTGGCAGGTGCTCGACACCCGGTTCGAACGTTCGGCTAGGCATCGCACAGGCGGCCGCGGCGCCTACGAGCGGAAGCGCGGCCAGCAGTGACCGGATCTGGCTGAGTCGCATCGGGTCATCGTGTCCGACGCTCGCCGACATGTCGAGGCGGGATCGAGTCTCCGACGCCCAGCGAGGGGCTCACCTCGACCGCGTGGCGGGACGGACTTCCGCTGCGGGCATAGGATGACGACACTTCCCACCTTGCCCCGTCACGCAACGACTCAGGAGGCACCCGAGATGACCGACGTCGCGGAGCGCGTCAAGACGTACCAGCAGTTCATCAACGGCGAGTGGGTCGACTCCGCCTCGGGCGAGACGATCGAAGTCGAGAACCCGGCCGACGAGCAGGTCATCGCCCGCGTCCAGGCGTCGGGCGCCGAGGACGTCGACCGGGCGGCGAACGCCGCCGAGGCCGCATTCGAGAGCTGGGGCAAGGCCACGCCCCAGGAACGCAGCCTCGCGATGCTCAAGCTCGCTGATGCGATCGAGGCGCGGGCGGACGAGCTCGGCCGCCTCGAGTCGAAGAATGCCGGCAAGCCGGTCGCCGCCGCGATCGACGAGATCCCGGTCATGGTCGATAACCTGCGGTTCTTCGCGGGCGCCGCGCGCCTGCTCGAGGGCAAGGCCGCGAACGAGTACATGGAAGGCCACACGTCGTTCATCCGCCGCGAACCGGTGGGCGTGGTCGCATCCATCGCCCCGTGGAACTACCCGATCATGATGGCCGGCTGGAAGATCGGACCGGCCCTCGCCGCCGGCAACACGGTCATCCTCAAGCCGTCCATCCGGACGCCGCTGACGGCCCTCGTCCTGGCCGAGATCGCCGCGGACATCCTGCCGCCAGGCGTGCTCAACGTCATCACGGGCAGTGGCGCGGTCGTCGGCGACCCGCTGGTCGGCCACCCCAAGATCGGCATGGTCTCGGTCACG
Organism: uncultured Anaerolineaceae bacterium; assembly: GCA_964522905.1. Classification (GTDB taxonomy): domain Bacteria; phylum Chloroflexota; class Limnocylindria; order Limnocylindrales; family CSP1-4; genus SPCO01. Next base: position 22,511 of record CAZFXH010000286.1, on the reverse strand, counting down.
GGTGACACGGATACCGGCAAGCACATCGCGAAGGTCGCAGCCGACAAGGTCAAGCGGCTGCACCTGGAGCTCGGTGGCAAGGCGCCCGTCATCGTCTTCGACGACGCCGACCTCGACGCGGTCGCCGAGGCCATCAAGCTGTGGGGCTACTGGAACGCCGGGCAGGACTGCACGGCGGCCACGCGCGTCATCGCCGGCCCCAAGATCTACGACAGGTTCGTCGCCGAGGTCTCCGACCAGGTCAAGTCGATCAAGTGGGGCGACCCCGCCGAGGGCGACGACATCGAGATGGGCTCGCTCATCGCGAAGGCCCAGGCCGACAAGGTCGAAGGCATGGTGGAGCGCGCCCGTGATGGTGCCGAGATCGTGACCGGCGGCGTCCGCCCGGACCGCAAGGGCGCCTTCTACGAGCCGACCCTCATCGCCGGCCCGGACCAGAAGAGCGAGATCATCCAGGACGAGGTCTTCGGGCCGGTCGTCACGGTCCAGCGGTTCAGCGACGAGGACCAGGCGATCAAGTGGGCCAACGACGTGCGATTCGGACTCGCCGCGTCGGTCTGGACTGCCGATGCCGGTCGCGGGATGCGCGTCGCCAAGGCGATCCAGTTCGGCACGGTCTGGATCAACGACCACTTCATGCTCGTGTCCGAGATGCCGCACGGCGGCTTCAAGGAATCGGGCTACGGCAAGGACCAGAGCATGTACGCCGTCGAGGACTACACGGTCGTCAAGCACGTGATGCTCAAGATCTGAGCATGCGCGCGGAGGTCGAGGCAGCCGTCGGGCGTCTCGACCTCGAGTCGATCGGGGCGGCTCGCTGGTTCGGCGCGAAGGGCCGCGCGGTCGTCGGGGCCGCCCTCGATGAGGCGTTCGTCCTGGACGAGGCCGCGCCCCACATCCTCGCCGTCGTCGCACTGACCCTCGACGACCGATCTCGCCAGAGCTATTCCTTCGCGTTCACCGGGACGCCGCTGCGTGCGGCCGTGCCCGGCGATGGGGCATGGCGTGCCCTCGGCGTCGCCATGGGTGAGGGACGGATCGTCGGTGCATCGCCGAGAGATCCGGACGCGCTCGCGCAACCCACCGCGGTCCTGGTCTGCCGTCCCGCCCCCGCGCTCCCCGACCTCGTGTCCGGCGGTGCCGCGGAGATCGCGGCCGGCACGGAACGGGATCTCGGCGCGGACCAGTCGAACACCTCTGTCGTCCTCGCGGAGCGCCTGATCGTCAAGGTGTACCGGCGACTCCAGCCCGGGCTCAACCCGGATCTCGAGATGACCGCGTTCCTGAGCGAGGAGGCCTCGTTCTCGGCCGTGCCGCGGCTCGCCGGTTTCGCCGAGATCGTGTCCGTCCGCGACGGGACGTCGACGGTCGCGATGGCCCAGGAATACGTCCACGACGGAGCGGATGCATTCGAATGGCTGGCCGACACGCTCACGGGCTGGCTCGTCGCCCCCGGCGAGGTCAGCGTCGAGTACGCCACAGAGGTCGCGGCCGACCTCGGGACGCTGACCGCGGGCTTGCACGTCGCGCTTTCCGACGGCCACGGGCTGCCCGACATGGCCCCACGCGAGGCGACGCGGGACGAGATCCGCTCGTGGGCTCGCGATGCCCGGACGCACCTCGAGACCGCGCTCGACGTGACGACGGCCGACGACGCCCGCACGACCCTGCGCGAGCTCGCCCCGCTCATCGCCGAGGCGCTGACCGTGCTCGATGCGCTACCCACGACCCCGGAGGTCATCCGGGCGCACGGCGACTACCACCTGGGCCAGCTCCTGCTGGCGCCCGACGGATTTCGGGTCATCGATTTCGAAGGGGAGCCGCTGAGCCCGCCGGAAGCCCGGCGAGCCCACCGGTCGCCGTTGCGCGACGTCGCGTCGATGCTGCGCTCGCTCGATCACGTTGCGCGGAGCGCGCAGCGTCGCGCCGAGGCCACGAACGGCGGTCCGCTCGAGCGGACCGGGGTGGACCTTGACGGCTGGCTCCGCCGCGCCCGCGAGCGCTTCCTCGAGGCGTACCAGGCTGGTCTCCGCCAGGAGCGGGTGTGGATCGCCATGGACCCGGCGCTGCTGCGCGCGTTCGAGATCGACAAGGAGCTGTACGAGTTCGCCTACGCGACGACGTACCTGCCGGAATGGCTGTATGCACCGACGGCGGGGATGCGCGCCCTGTTCGAGGACGGCGAGTGACCGATCGCGTGGATCGGCTGCTCGGGGACATCCTCGCCGGTCCCGCGGCCCTCGAGCGCCTGCTGGCCGCGTACGACGCGCCCGACCCGCCCCTCGCGGCGGTCGTCGCGGCGCTCGAGGCGACCTCGCGGGTCGCGTTCACGGGACTCGGCAGCTCCCGTTACGCGGCGGCGATCGCCGCCTCCGAACTGTGCGCCGCCGGCGGGTCCGCGTGGGTCGAGTACGCGTCCAGCGGCGCCCCGACGGCGCCCGTGCCGGGCCTCGCATTCGTCGCGATCTCCGCATCGGGTCGCACGGTCGAGGTCATCGCCGCCGCGCGGCGTCACCACGGCACGAGCCTGGTCATCGCCGTGACCAATGATCCGGGATCCGAGCTGGCGTCGGTCGCCGACCATGTCCTCCCGCTTCACGCCGGGGCGGAGGGGGCCGGGGTCGCGACGCGCACCTTCCGTGCCACGATCGCCGTGCTGGCCATGATCGCCGGCCGGACGCCGGAGTTCCTGGCGTCGACCGTCAACGAGCTCGCGACGGCGATCGAAGGCCGCGAACGGTGGCTGCCGGACATGGCGGACGCCATCGATGGCGCGTCGGCTATCGACGTGCTGGCCGATGCCGCGATCCTCGGCCTCGCCGAGCAGGCGGCCCTCATGCTGCGCGAGGCTCCGAGGCTTCCCGCGACGGCACACGAGACCGGTGACTGGCTCCACACGGCCGTGTACCTCGCGCTGCCCGGGCACCGGGCGCTGCTCTTCCCGGGCGCGGCGGCGGACGCCGAGGTGACAGAGACCATCGAACGGCGCGGAGGCGTCGTGCTTCGCATACCGAGCGCGGCGTCCGAACCAGACCCGTTCCGTCGAGCGATCGTCGAGTCGGCCACTGCCGAGCTCCTGGCGGCCGAGCTGTGGCGTCGGACGTCGGCCGAGGAGCGGCTGCTGATCAGCCGGCCAGGGCCTCCCTGACCTCGCCGACCCGCTCGATCGTCTCCAGGTCGAACGGGTTGCGGAAGATCCAGATGACCTCGTCCACCCCCACGGCCTCGAAGGCGCGGAGTCGGTCCGCGATCTGCCCCGGCGGCCCGGCCAGCAGCACGTATTCCGCGCCACTGTCGGCCCCGGTCTTTGTTTCCAGGCCGTGGATGGCCGCAAGCTCGCCGTAGGCGGCCAGTGCGGCTTCGGTGGAGTCGCGGATCACCGCGTCCTGGGTGACGGTCCGTGCGATCTCTCGCTCGTCCCGTCCGAGATCCTGGCAGTGGCTGCGCAGCACCGCATCGTGGGTCGCGATCGCGTCGGGCTGGCCGTACGCGTTCCACAGGTCGGCGTACGCAGCGGTCGTCCGCAGGGTCTTGCGCGGCCCCGACCCGCCGATGAGGATCGGCAGGCGGGGCTGGATCGGGCGCGGCCGGCAGAGCGCGTCGTGCATCGCGTAGAACCGGCCCTGGTGGGTCACCGTCTCCCCGTCGAGGAGCCGGCGGATGAGCCCGACGGATTCATCGAGGCGATCGAGCCGCTCCCCGAACCCGCTGCCGAAATCGATCCCGAAGGCGTCGTGTTCCCGCTCGAACCAGCCTCCGCCGAGGCCCAGGATCGCCCGGCCGCCCGAGACGTGATCGAGCGTCGTGGCGAGCTTCGCGGTGAGCCCAGGGTTCCGGAACGTGTTGGCGCTGACCAGGAGGCCGAGCCGAACACGGTTCGTCAGTGCGGCGACCGCCGCGAGCGTCGACCACCCCTCGAGCTTGGGGTCGTCCCAGTCCCCTTCGTCGGCAAGCAGGTGGTCGTCCAGCCACAACGAGTCCCACCCGGCACGCTCGACCGCCAGGCATGTGTCCCGCAGGGAAGGCCAGTCGGTTCGCTGGATCCAGAACGCCGCGCCGAATCGCATCCCGGCGATCGTAGCGACCCGCCGGCTGCGGGCCGCGTCTGTTGCAGCGGTCGAACCTCCGGACCGGGCCGGTCAAGGCAAGCCACCTTGCGTCACGAGGGCAGGGTCGCTTGACGACAGTCAGAATGCCCCGCTACCATGCGGCGCGTCAGCACAGCCGACCCTGGAGGCCCAGATCGTTGCATTCCCGGTTTCGCGCCCATGCCCTCATCCTCGTCGCGTCACTTGCCGTCGCGGCATGCGGCCCCGGAGCGGTCTCTCCCTCGCAAGACTCGGGCACGCTGACGGTCTACTCCGGTCGAAGCGAAGAGCTCGTCGGACCGTTGATCGAACGGTTCAAGACCGAGTCCGGGCTCGACGTGAAGGTGGACTACGCCGGCACGACCGATCTCGCGGCGACGATCCTCGAGGAAGGGGACGTCTCGCCCGCGGACGTATTCATCGCCCAGGATGCGGGCGCCCTGGGTGCCGTCGCGGCGGAAGGCCGGTTGGCGGCCCTCCCCGAGGCGACACTCGACCTCGTCGATGATCGCTTCCGGGCCGACGATGGGAACTGGGTCGGCGCCAGCGGTCGAGCGCGCGTCGTCATCTACGACACCCGGGTGCTGACCGAGGCCGATCTGCCGACGACCATGGACGCGTTCACGGATCCCGCCTGGAAGGGCCGTATCGGCTGGGCGCCCACAAACGCCTCCCTGCAGACCTTCGTCACCGCGTATCGGTTGATGAAGGGCGAGGACGCCGCGAGGGCCTTCGTCGAGGGCATCGTCGCCAACGACCCGAAGGTCTACGACGGCAACGATGCCGTGCTCGCGGCCGTGGCCGCCGGCGAGGTCGAGGTGGGCTTCGTCAACCACTACTACCTCATGCGCCAGCTGAAGGAGCAGGGCGAATCCTTCCCGGTCCGCAACCACTTCCTCGATGGCGGTGACCCGGGCGCCCTGGTCAATGTCGCGGGCGCGGGGATCCTCACGACTTCGAAGAACCCGACGGGGGCGCAGGCATTCGTGAACTTCCTGCTGTCCGAGGAGAGCCAGGCGTACTTCGCCACCGAGACGAGCGAGTACCCGCTCGTCGAGGGCGTGCCGGCCGATCCGGGGCTGCCAACCCTTGAGGAGGTCCAGAGTCCGGACATCGACCTGTCCGACCTGTCCGACCTCGAGGGAACCCTCAAGCTGCTGCAGGACGCAGACGCCCTCTAGGCGGAACCGACACCATGGCAGGCGTCCTCGACCGGCCTCCTCCGACCGCCGGATCCCGTGGGGTTCCGGCGGTTCGGGCTGTGTCGCGGACCCAGCCGCGGCCCCCGTGGCTCCTTGCGGCCGCTGGGATCGCCATCGCGTTCCTTGCGCTGTTGCCGCTCATCTACCTCGTCATCCGCGCTCTCGGTGCCGAGGAGTCGGCGGCGGCGTTCCTCCTCCGACCACGCACCGTTGGCGTCGTCGCGGGGACGATCGGGCTGGCCCTGCTCGTCGGTGCGGGAACGGTCGGGCTCGGAGTGCCCATCGCCTGGTTGACGACCCGGACCGACGTGCCCGGTCGACGCACCTGGGCCGTCCTCACCGCGATCCCGCTCGCCATCCCGTCCTACGTCGTCGGATTTGCCTTCCTCGCCTTCTTCGGACCGCGCGGCACGCTCCAGGGCCTGTTGGCACCGCTCGGTGTCGACCGGCTGCCGTCCATCGGTGGCCTGTTCGGCGCCGTGCTGGTGCTGACGCTCGTCTCGTATCCGTACGTTTCGCTCGCGGCACGGGCCGCGATCCTGCGTACGGACCCCGCGCTCGAGGAGTCTGGTCGCCTGCTCGGCGATCGCCGGACGACCGTCTTTCGGCGGGTGACCATGCCGGTGCTCGTACCGGCCATCTCCGCCGGCGCGCTGCTCGCCATGCTCTACGCCCTGTCCGACTTCGGCGCCGTTTCGCTGCTTCAGTTCGATAGCCTCTCGCGGGCCATCTACCTCCAGTACGGGGCATCGTTCGACCGGTCCCTGGCGGCCATCCTGGCCCTCATGCTGGTTGCGATCACGCTCGTCCTGACCTTCGGGGAGAGCCGCCTGCGGGCGCGAGCGGGCAGCTACGCGGGCCGGCCGCGCCGTCCTCCGTCCGTCGTCACCCTCGGGCGGTGGCGCTGGCCGTCGCTCATCTTCCTCGCCCTGGTGGTCGGTTTCGCCCTGGTGGTCCCGGTCGGCACCATCGGTTGGTGGCTCGTGCGCGGGATCGCGCAAGGGGAGCCACTGCGACTGGTGCTGGACGTGGCGCTCGACTCCTTCCTGCTCGCCGGGGTCTCGGCCGCGGTGGCGGTCGTGCTGGCCCTGGTGGTCGCTCTGCTGGCCGCGCGTCATCCGTCCCGGCTGGCCTCGTTCGTGGGGTCGGCCACGTACGCCGGGTACGCCCTGCCCGGGATCGTCGTCGCGCTCGCGATGGTCTTCCTCGCGACGCGGGCGGTGCCGATCCTGTACCAGACGATGTTCCTCCTCGTCGCCGCGTACGGGGTGCGGTTCATGCCCCAGGCCGTCGGCACCATTCGATCTGGTCTTGGTCAGCTCGGACGCGGGGTGGAGGAGGCCGGCCGCACCCTGGGAGACGGGCCCATCCGGGCGTTCGCGCGGCTGACGCTCCCGGCGCTGCGGCCGGCGCTCATCGCCGGCGCGGCGCTCGTGTTCCTGACCGTCGTGAAGGAGCTACCGCTGGCGCTCCTGTTGGCCCCGATCGGGTTCGACACCCTCGCGACCGAGATCTGGGACGCGGCATCGTCCGGGTTCTACGCTCGGGCCGCGGGCCCGGCCGCGCTGCTGCTGGCGCTGTCGGTCGCGACGGTCGCGCTGCTGCTCCGCGCCGAGGAGCGGGCGCGATGACAGGACCCGTGCTCGGTCGTCCGGCGTTCGCAGTCCAGGCCCACGGCCTGCGGCGCCGGTTCGGCGACGTGGTCGCGGTCGACGGGGTCGATCTGGATGTGCTGCCGGGCGAGATGATGACGGTCCTCGGACCGTCCGGCTGCGGAAAGACGACCGTCCTGCGTCTCATCGCGGGCCTCGACACGCCCGACGGAGGTTCGATCGATATCGGAGGGCGGCGTGTGTCGGGCGCTGGTGCGTCGGTCCCGCCCGAGCGCCGACGGGTGGGCATGGTCTTCCAGGACGTCGCCCTGTTCCCCCACCTCTCCGTTCGCGACAACGTCGGCTACGGGCTGCGGCGCGACCCCGATCGCGAGGTCCGCGTCCGGGAGCTGCTCGAACTGATCGATCTTCCCGATGCCGGCGACCGGATGCCGTACCAGCTGTCGGGCGGCATGCAGCAGCGTGTCGCGGTGGCACGGGCCCTCGCGCCTCGGCCGGACGTCATCTTGCTGGACGAACCCTTCTCGTCGCTCGATGCCGCCCTCCGTACCCAGCTCCGCGGCGACGTTCGCGAGATCCTGCGCTCCGCCGGCGCGGCCGCCGTGTTCGTGACCCATGACCAGGATGAGGCGCTCACCCTGGGTGACCGAATGGCCGTCATGGTCCGCGGCCGGATCGAGCAGGTGGCGCCGCCGGAGGTCGTGTACGGGGAGCCCGCCACCGCGTTCGTCGCGACCTTCGTGGGAACGGCCAACCTCGTGCACGCGGAGGTCCGTAGCGGTGTGGCGGTGACCCGCTTCGGGGCCGTCCGCCTGGTGCATCAGAAGGGCGCGAATGCGGCGGTGACCCGGGGCCTGGTCGTTCTTCGGCCGGAGCATCTGGACGTGCTCGAGGCGCCCGACGGCCCGGCTGATGCCGGAGCCTGGCGGGTGCTCGGCAGACGCTTCACGGGCACGGAGATCCTGTACGAGGTGGCCGCGCCGGATGGTGAGCGGCTGTGGGTCGAGGCTGGACCGGCCGTGCGGCGGCTCCGCGTCGGCGATGCGGTGAGCCTGCGACTGCGCGAAGTCGAGACCGTGATGTTCCCAACGGCACATGCGGGCCCCGCCCAGGCATCAGCCGTCTCCGCCGAGTCCGACGTGCCGGGCGGCGACCTTCCGGCGCAGACCGTCCCTTCCGAGCCAGCGGGCTGATCGGGCGCCGTCAGCTCGCGGTCGGGCCGAGGGTGCCCAGGAACCGGAAGACGGGCACGGCCGCGGCGTATGCATCAGCAAGCACGTCGGGCAGCTCCGGGGAGCGGACCTCATCGTCCGACAAGTTGCGACCGAACACGACGTCCTTGTATCGAAACAGCTCGGCCATCGGATGGTCCGGTGGGAATCCGGGCGGCACCCGCTTGAGCGATTCGTGGCTGTGGACCGGTCCGAACTCGGCGAGGAAGGCCCGGTCTTCCAGGGCTGCCTTGACGCGGTCGGGCTCGTCCAGGACGGCCGCGCGAAAAGCGTCCAGTCGCGGCTTCTCCGGCCTCCACATCCCGCCGCCCACGTAGCTCTCGCCGGGCATCACATTGAAGTAGCCGCCCGCGCCATGAGCGCCATCGTCCGACGCGTCGTGGTCCGAGCCGCGACCGACCCACGGGAACCTGGCGTAGACGTTGGACTTGTACGGCGACTTGTCCTTGGCGAACCTGGTATCGCGGTAGATGCGAGAGACGGATCGTTTCGGGTCCGCCTGGAGCGGCAGCCCGCGAGCCTCGAAGCGGTCCGCGAGGGCCGCGACCAGGGCCTCCATCGGCTCCTTCAGCAGCCGTTCGTAGTCCGCCTTGCGCGGCTGGAACCAGGCTCGATCGTTGTTCTGGGCGAGCTCCGCCAGGAAATCGATGGCTTCGGGGCGGAAACCCGCGAACGTGCTGGTCTCGACGACCATCGGCGACACCTCGTGAGACGACCCCGGCATCCTACCGCGGACGGCTCACCCCGCCATAAACCCGCGCTTCACCCCGGCTATCCTCGTGGTGTGCCGACCCCGACCACCATCGCGCCGCTGGCACGGGACGCGATCCTCGCCTGGTACGAAGAGCACGGCCGGCCGCTGGCGTTCCGCCGCACGCGCGACCCGTACGCCATCCTCGTATCCGAGGCGATGGCCCAGCAGACGCAGGCGGGCCGGGCGGCAGCGTACTGGGAACGGTTCATGGAGCAGTTCCCCACGGTCGAGGCCCTCGCCGGGGCCAGCCCAGCGACCGTACTTCGAGCGTGGCAGGGCCTCGGCTATGACCGCAGGGCCCTGGCCCTGTGGCGGTCGGCCCGGATCATCGTCGACGAGCACGGCGGTCGGATCCCCGCCAACGTGGCAGCGCTCCAGGCGCTCCCAGGGGTCGGGCCGTACACGGCCCGCGCGGTGGCGGCGCTTGCATTCGGCCTACCCGTCGGCGCGGTCGATGTCAACGTCCGCCGCGTCCTTGGGCGGATCGTCGCGGGAGACGCGATCGCCCTTCCGACACGCGAGCTCCAGCGGGTTGCCGACGACGCGGTGCCCGTCGATCGACCAGGCGCATGGACCCACGCGCTCATGGACATCGGCGCCACGCTCTGTCGACCGCGCGCGCCCCTGTGCGCGACGTGTCCGGCACGCCCATGGTGCCGACTCGCCTCGCGGGACACCGGCGAGCGGGTCGGCGTTCGCGCCCGCGGGCGGCCGCGCCGGGCAGCGGCGGCGCGGGTCGTGGCAGCCGCGCCGGTCCGCCTCCCGTCCCCTCGCTTCAGCTCCACGAACCGATGGCTCCGCGGGCGGATCCTCGATCGGCTGCGCGCTGCCGAGGACGGGGAGTGGGTCGCGCTCGACGACGTGATCGGTACCCACGACCTGGAACGTGTCCGGACCGCCACCGCTGCGATGGCCAGAGACGGAGTCCTGGAGCTTGGATCGGCGCCGGATCCGGACGCGGCGCTCAGGGCTCGATTGCCCCTGACCTGACCCACCCGGTCCGGTCGGCTACGCTTGGCCGGCCATGTCCTCCCCGTCACTCCCGGCCGGCGACCGTCCGACCGTGGCGCCCGAAAGCGGCGCTGCGGCGCCCCTTCCCGCCAACGACCCGGAGCTCTTCGAGATGGACCTGCGGCAGCTGCGGCGCCGCTGGGCCGACCGGGCCGCGATGCCCGCCATCGGCGCCGAGGCGATGACCGGCGCCGACCGCCGGGCGCAGGCCCTGGGCGTCTCGGAGGAGCGGCTGATGGAGCACGCGGGGACTGCCGTCGCTGCGGCGGTCCGCGCACTGGCCATCGACACGGACCGCTGGGGCACCGGCCCCATCGTCATCCTGTGCGGCCCGGGCAACAACGGCGGCGACGGCTTCGTGGCCGCCAGGCGCCTTGCCCTCGCGGGAGCCCAGGTCGTCGTCGCGGTGGTGGCGACCGAGGCCAGGCCCCGGGGCGCGGCGGCCTCTCGCAACTGGGACCGCATCGCCCGGGACGAAGGCATCGCCAAGGTGCACGTCCCCGTGGCGCGTGACGTGGCCGTGTTCGGCCATGGGATCGAACGCGCAGCCGTCATCGTCGATGCTCTGCTCGGGACCGGGGTCCGCGGTCCGTTGCGCGATCCGATCCGGTCCGCCGTCGAGCTCATCGAGCACGCCCGCGCCGGCGGGATCCCGGTCGTAGCGGTGGACACCCCGACGGCCATCGACCTGTCCAGCGGCGAGCCGTCGGAGCCCGCCGTGCGAGCCGACCTCACCGTGACCTTCCACCGGCCCAAGACCGGTCTCGGGACCCGCCGCGGTGCAGCTCACGCCGGCAAGGTGCTCGTCGCCCCGATCGGCATCCCACTCGAGGCCGATCGTGGTTGACGCACGTCCCCGCGGTTCCCAGCCCGGCTGGCTCGAGGTCCTTGGCGTGGCGGCCGGGGTCGTCGTGGTCGTCGTCGGGGCCGCCGCGCTGACCGGCATCCTGCCGAGTCCCATTCGAGAGGCCATCCTCGACGGGCCGGTGATGATCGGCGTGCTCATCGTGGGGACGGGCTGGCTGCTCTGGCGCATCTCCCGAGGTCGGCCGGTCGACGACGAGCGGTGAGCGGGCTACCACCGTCCTTGGCGAACGGGTCCAGCCCGACCCAGCGGCGCTCGGCGGATCTCTCGCGGCTTGCCGACACGGCCTGGGACGTCGTGATCGTCGGTGGCGGCATCGTCGGTGCCGGTGCGCTGCTGGACGCGGCGACGCGCGGCCTCCACGCCGTATTGATCGAGCAGGACGACATCGCCTCCGGCACCTCGTCGCGGTCCTCGCGCCTCATCCACGGCGGCCTCCGGTACCTGGAGCAGCTTCAGATCGGGTTGGTCCGCGAGGCGCTCGCCGAACGGGGCCGGCTTCTGCGCAACGCCCCACACCTCGTAACGCTCGAGCCGCAGCTCTTCCCGATCCGCGGCATCCCGTTCCTGAGCAAGGCGTTCTACGACGCCGGTCTGACGCTGTATGACGTCCTCGGCGCGCGCCACGACGGTGGCTGGCACCGGCGTCTGACCGTCGATGAGACCGTCGCGATCGTCCCGACCCTCCGGCGCCGGGGCCTGCGCGGTGGGCTGCTCTATCACGACGGCATGGCGGATGACGCGCGCCTGGCCCTCGCGGTCGTCCGAACCGCCCTGGCGGAGGACGCGCAGTCCCTGGCGGTCACCAGGATCCACGCGAGGAGCGTCGGGGACCGGCCGGCAGAGGGCATGCTCCGCACCGTGCATGCTCGAGATCTCGTGTCCGGCGCCGAGCTCGAGATCCGGACCCGGGCCGTGGTCGACGCCACTGGTGCCTGGGCGGCCGACCCCGAGCACCCATTCGCGAGCGGGTCGAGCCGCATCCTGCCGAGCAAGGGGGCCCATCTCGTGGTCCCGCGTGAGCGCATCCCGGCCACGGCCGGGGTGACGATCCGGGTCCCGGGCAAGGTCGTCTTTCTCGTGCCGTGGCCGGATCACTGGCTGATCGGGACGACCGACGCGCCCTACCAAGGCCGTTCCGCCCGGCCTGCTGCCGATGGCTGGGAGGTCGACGAGCTCCTTCGCACGGTCAACGACGCCCTCGATGTGGATCTCGGACGCAGCGACGTCGTGGGCACCTACGCGGGCCTGCGGCCCCTCATCGCCCCGAGCCGCGGCTCGACGGTCAAGGCGTCGCGCGAGCACCGGGTCATCGTGGAACAGAACGGGATCGTGCGGATCGGCGGCGGGAAATACACGACATACCGGGTGATGGCCCGGGACGTGATCGATGCCGTTCTCGGACGAGATGGCGCCGAGCGGCTTCCCAGCGCCACCGCCGATCGGCGACTCGTCGGCGCGGCGGATCGCTCCCAGCTCGACCGGATCGTCGCCGAACTCGCCAGCGTTCCGGCCGTGGCTGCCGCCCATCCCGAGGCGGCCGCCCGCCTCGTCGCCCGCCACGGGACGGAGGCGCCGGGCGTGGTCGCGCTCGGCGGCGAGCTCGATCTGCTGCGCCCGCTCGTGCCGGGACGGCCGTTCCTGGAGGCGGAGGTGGCATGGGCCGTGCGGCGCGAACTTGCGTTGTCGGTCGACGACGTCCTCTCACGACGATTCCGTCTCAGCCCCGAGCTCGCTGACCGCGGCGCCGGGGTCGCCCCTCGGGTGGCGGAGATCATGGGCGGGGAGCTCGGCTGGGATGAGGCGCGCCGCGCTCTCGAGGCCGACATCTACCTCGCGACGGCGACCCGCGAGTACGGGATCGCCCCTTCGCCGTCGGCGCAGGAGCCGGCGGCCGAACCCGCGCCGGTGGCTCCGCAGATCACGGGCTGAGGCGTCATACGACGGTCACGCGCGGCCTCCAACATCGCGCCATGCCATCGATCGGCGACATCGCCAACGACATCGCCCGCGCGCTGTACGAGTACCGGATCCCGGTCACCATCGTGTCGATCGCGCTGGCCGTCCTGGCGGCCGTCGTCGCGTATCGCCTCGGCTGGATCGCTGCCGCACGTCGCCACCCACGGCGCACCGGCGTCCTCGTTGCCGCGATGCTGGCCGTGATGCTGCCGGTGGGCTGGTACCTCGGTTCTCCGATCTTCATCCGCACCTCGCTGCTCGAGGCCGGTCCGGCCGTCGCCGCCACTCCGGGCCCGCCGGCGGTCTCGGCCGTCCCATCGATGTCACCGGCGCCGTCGGTCGAGCCCTCGGGTCCGCCGACGGCGCCTCCGACCCCGTCCCCCACACCGTTCACGCCCACGACCCTGGCAAGCGGCGAATTCAGCGGCACCGACGACTTCCATTTCGGGAGTGGGACGGCGTCGATCGTCGAAGTCGAGCCCGGCCGGTATCACCTCCGGCTCGAGGACTTCTCGGTCCGCAACGGCCCGGACCTGTTCGTCTACCTCTCGCCCGACGCCGACGGATACGCGGACGACGCGGTCGAGCTCGGGACGCTCAAGGCGACCGACGGCTCGTTCGGCTACGACCTCTCTGACGGCCTCGATCCGGCGGGATTCCGGAGCGCGCTCATCTGGTGCAAGCAGTTCAGCCACCTGTTCGCCGTGGCGCCGTTCGACGAGTGATCGGGATACCCCAAAGTCAGGGCTGTACAGGCACGATCTGAGCGCGTACCATCCCGCCTGAAAACGCCACGGAAACGTCCGTGGCCAGAACGTAGCTCGACGCAGGCACTCACTCGGACTCCTCTCACGGCTGACGCGAGAAACCCGACGGGATCGCGCCGGCTACCGAGAGGAGTTTCGTCTTCGTGTACAACGACAAGAACCTGACCTGTGCGGACTGCGGACAGGAATTCGTGTTCACCGCCTCCGAGCAGGACTTCTATGCGCAGCGCGGCTTCACCGAGCCGCGACGTTGCCCGTCCTGTCGCGCCAGCCGCAAGGCTGCCCGCAACGCGGAGGGTGGCGGTAGCTCGTACGGTGGCTACGGCGCCGGCGGCGGGTACTCCGCCGGTGGCGAGGGTGGCTACGGCGGTGGCGGTGGCGGTGGCGGTGGCTACCGCGATCGCGGGCCGCGCGAGATGTTCGAGGCGACGTGCTCGTCCTGTGGCAAGGAAGCCCAGGTCCCGTTCCGTCCCACGAGCGGCAAGCCCGTCTACTGCAGCGACTGCTTCCGCACCCAGCGCGGCGGCTGACCCGGCCCTCTCGGCGCGGGCCGACCAACGGCCCGCCGAACCAGCGTAGATCCCCGACCCGGGTTGTCAGCCGACCCGGGTCGAACGATTCACGAGGACCGCTCTACGCCGCTAGCATCGGGGTCATGAAGATCGGCCTGATGCTCCCCATCGGCCAGCAGGAGCTGCTGGTCGGACCCGACCGCTGGTCCATCTTCCGTGAGATGACCCTTGCCGCGGAGTCGAGCGGCCTCGACTCGATCTGGTGCGCCGATCATCTGCTGTTCCGGCACGACGAGACAGCCGAGCCGGGTGGCACCGATGGCATCCACGAGGCATGGACGGTCCTTTCGGCCGTGGCCGCCATCACGGAGCGCGTCGAGATCGGCCCGCTCGTCCTGTGCGTGCCGTTCCGCAACCCCGCGCTCACGGCAAAGATGGCGACGACCCTGGACGAGGTGAGCGCCGGCCGGCTGATCCTGGGGCTTGGATGTGGCTGGCACGAGCCCGAGTTCGACGCCTTCGGCTACGAGTTCGACCACCGCGTCAGCCAGTTCGCGGAGGCGCTCGAGATCATCGTCCCGATGCTGCGCACCGGGACCGCCACGTTCGATGGCCGCTGGCAGCGTGCCGCCGACGCGCGGGTCGCCCCGCCCGGCCCGCGACCGAACGGTCCGCCGATCCTGATCGCCGGCAACGGCCCGCGCATGCTCGGTCTCGTGGCCCGCCACGCCGACGCGTGGAACGCGGCCTGGTACGGGCATCCGGACGAGGCGGACGAGCTGCGCGAGCGCATCACCCGGCTGCACGCGGCGCTCGATGCTGTCGGGCGGTCACGCGACTCCCTCCAGCTGACGGCCGGCATCTTCGTCGCCATTTCCCCGGCCGACGACGACCGCCCCGAAGAAGCGATCAGCGGCAGCATCGACGAGATCGCCGAGGCCCTCGCGGGCTACCAGGCGCTCGGAGTCAGCCACCTCATCGTCCACCTGTGGCCACAAACGGCGGAGGCCGTGGCACAGCTGGGTGCCGCAGCGGCCATCGCGCGAGAACGGACGGCCGCGAGGAGCGCGGCGGTATGACGGATGTCGCCGCGATGAGGCGACCGATATGCGTCCCTTTGCTACTGACGGGACATCGACGGCCATATCGACGCGATCGCGTCGTGCTCGACGATCGGGCGTGCTCGAACGAGAAGCTTCCGGTTGCCGCGACCGCCTGAGTGGGCTCGATGGGACGCCCGAAGCCTGGCTCGTAGCAATGGGGTGAATACGGGACCCGGGAACGTCAGGCCAAGGCCTGGGCACGGGTCAGGCCAAGGCCCGGGAACGTCAGGCCGAGGCCCGCGCGCTCAGCCGCCCGACACCGCTCAGCCGCTCCGCGGCTTACCCACGAGCAGGCCCAGGTCGAACTTGCGCTCGGTCCCGTGGATCAATCGATCGATGTTGTCCGCGTGCGCGAGCCAGATCAACGCTGCGCCCACCGCCGAGTAGATGACGTATGGCAACGGGGTCTCCGGCGCGATGAGGAGCAGCAGCAGCATGACGGGGAACATCACTGCCGACCCGAGCAGCGATCCGAGCGACACGTAGCGCGTCAGGAGGATCACGAGGACGAAGACCGGCGCCGCCAGCACCACGGCGAGTGGCTGGATCACGAGCATCGTCCCGACGCCCGTGCCCACCCCACGTCCGCTGCGGAACCCCGCGAACACGCTCCAGATGGCACCGGCGACGGCCGCGACCCCGCACAGCACCTCGACGAGCGGATCGCCGGTCACGAAACGCGCGACCAGGACCGGGAGCGCGCCCTTCAAGAGGTCGCCGATGACCACGACCGCGGCCCACTTCCGACCAAGCGCCCGCAGCGCGTTCGTCCCGCCGGTCCTACCCGATCCCACAGAGCGCAGATCCGGGCCACCGACCCGCTGCGCCACGATCGAGCCGACCGGGATCGAGCCCGCGACGTAGGCAAGAGCGATGAGCAACCCCGCCCGGAACATGATCGCTGGGTCCACGCTCGGCCTCGACCTCGATCACGGCCGCCGATCAGTCTGGCGGCGCTCGGGCCGAACTCTAGCACCAGCCGCCGGCGCCGCATCGGTTGCGCCCCTTGCGACCCCGGCCGTACGATGACCCGCGATGACCCATCCGCCCGCACAGCCCCTCGACGATCGCTCGATGGCACCCGCGCCGAGGCGTCCCGAGGCACCCTGACCCATGGCCGTCGGCTCCTCCAATGACTTCGATCTCGTCGTGCTCGGCGCAGGCACGGGCGGTTACACGGCCGCCTTTCGCGCGGGTCAGCTCGGGCTCAAGGTGGCGCTCGTCGACGAGGACAAGATCGGCGGGACGTGTCTCCACCGCGGCTGCATCCCCACGAAGGCGCTCCTCGAGTCGGCGGCCTTCGCGGACCGCCTCCGCCACGCGAAGGATTTCGGCCTGACGCTTCCCGGCGAGGCCGAGATCGACTACGCCCAGATGGCGGCACGACGCGACCAGGTCGTGAAGCGCATGTGGACCGGCCTCAAGACCCTCATCGACAAGAACAAGGTGACCTGGATCGACGGCCGCGGCCGCCTCGACGGCCCGCAGAGGGTACGCGTCGCCCAGCCCGGCGAGGATGGCACGCCCGGAAAGGGCGGTGAACGCGTCCTGCAGGCCACCGACGTCATCCTGGCGACGGGTTCCCGGGTCAAGAGCCTGCCCGGTCTCGATCCCGACGGGCAGAAGATCGTCACCAGCGACGACATCCTGCGCATGACCGACCTGCCCAAGGACATCGTGATCGTCGGCGCGGGCGCCGTTGGCGTCGAATTCGCGTCGATGTTCCACGATGTCGGCGTCAAGGTCACGCTCCTGGAGTACGCGCCGCAGATCGTCCCGCTGGAGGACGCGGAAGTCGGCAAGGTCGTGCTGCGGTCCTTCGAGAAGCGCGGGATGACGGTCATGACCAACGCACGCTTCGACCCCGCGACGGTGAGCAAGGAGAAGGACGGCATCTGCCTGATGGTCGGCCCCGAGGGCAAAGAGCCGCAGGAGCTCCGCGCCGAGATGGTGCTCGTGGCGACCGGGCGCGCCGCCAACATCGAGGAGATCGGCCTCGAGACCACCAAGATCGAGACCGACCACGGGGTCATCAAGGTCAACGGGCGGATGCGTACCAAGGAGTCCCACGTCTACGCTGTCGGCGACATCATCGGCGGCCTGTGGCTCGCCCACACCGCGGCGCACGAGGGCCTCATCGCGGCCCACGTCATCGCCGGCGACGCCGACGTCCACGACATGGACTACACGAAGCAGCCGCGGGCCACGTACTGCCGCCCGGAGATCGCCTCGATCGGCCTCACCGAGGAGCAGGTCAAGGCCGCCGGCACCCCGTACAAGGTCGGCAAGGTGCCCTTCCAGGCCATCGCCAAGGCCCTGATCGGCGGGGAGTACGAGGGCTTTGCGAAGGTCATCTCCAACACGGAGAACCAGGACACGCTCGGCGTACACATCGTCGGACCCCACGCGACGGACCTCATCGCCGAGGCGTCCCTGGCGTTCGAACTCGACGCGACTGCCTGGGAGATCGGCGGCTCGACCCACGCCCACCCGACCCTTTCCGAGATCATCGGCGAGGCGGCGATGGCGGTGGACGGCCGCTCCATCAACTTCTGACGGAGGCCCATCCACGACGATGGCCGTGACCAAGAGCGACGCCGCAAAGAGCCGGGCCGCGAAGAGCCAGGCGGCAAAGAGCCGGGCCGCAGAGGACCGAGCCACCGCGGGCACGCCGGCCGACGCCAAGGCCGCGGGCAGCCTCGCGGCCTCGGTCGGCCTGAACGACGCCGACCTCGTCGAGATGTACCGCTACGTCGCGCTCTCCCGTGCGCTCGACGAGCGCATGTGGATCCTCAACCGCGCCGGCCGCATCCCGTTCGTCATCTCCGGACAGGGCCACGAAGGCGCCCAGGTCGGGATCGCGTGGGCGTTCAAGCGCGGCCACGACTGGATCGCCCCGTTCTATCGCTCGATCGCGACGTGCCTGACGTTCGGGATGAGCCCGCGCGACATCCTTACCGCCCAGTACGCGACCGCCAACGACCCGAGCTCGGGCGGGCGCCAGATGCCCGGCCACTACGGCTCGCACGAGCACAACCTGGTCAGCGTCTCGTCGCCCGTCGCCACCCAGTTGCTGCATGCGGTCGGGATCGCGCTTGCCGCCAAGGTCCGCAAGACTGGCCAGGTTGCCATGACGAGCATGGGGGAGGGGAGCAGCAACCAGGGCGACGTCCACGAGGGGCTGAATTTCGCGGCGATCCACAAGCTGCCGTTCATCTTCGTGGTGGAGAACAACGGCTACGCGATCAGCGTCCCGATGGCTCGCCAGGTCTCGATCGCCAACGTGGCCGATCGGGCCGCGGGCTACGGCATCCCGGGCGTCATCGTGGACGGCAACGACGTCCTGGCCTGCTACGCGGCGGCACGCGATGCCGTCACGCGGGCCCGCGCAGGAGAGGGCCCCACGCTCATCGAGGCGAAGGTCACCCGTCTGACCGGCCACTCCTCGGACGACCAGCAGTCGAAGTACCGGTCCGAGGACGAGCTTGCCGCCGAGCGCGAACGCGACCCCGTGCCCGCCTTCCGCGCCCAGCTGCATGCGGCCGGCGTCCTCACGGACGAGATCGAGACGCGGTTGAACACGGAGATCAAGACCGCGGTCGAAGAAGCGACCGACTACGCCGAGGCCCAGCCCGACCCCGATCCCGCCACCGCCATGCGCTACGTCTTCGCCGAAGACACCGAATAGATGCCGGCGAAAACCTTCATCGAAGCGATCCGCGAGACGCTCGCCGACGAGATGCGCCGCGACGAATCGATCATCCTGCTGGGCGAGGACGTCGGCAAGAAGGGCGGTGTATTCCTCGCCACCGACGGCCTGTGGGCGGAGTTCGGCGACGATCGCGTGATCGACACGCCCCTGACCGAGTCGATGATCATCGGTGCGTCGATCGGCGCCGCGGTGAACGGACTCCGCCCGATCGCCGAGATCCAGTTCGCCGACTTCATCTTCCCGGCCTTCAACCAGATCGTGTCCGAGGCGGCCCGGATGCGCTACCGATCGAACAACGGCTACGGCGTCCCGATGGTGATACGGGCGCCGTACGGCGGCGGCGTCCACGGCGCGCTGTACCACTCGCAGAGCGTCGAGGCGTTCTTCACGCACGTGCCGGGGCTCAAGGTGGTGATCCCGTCAACGCCCTACGACGCGCGCGGCCTCCTCCGCTCTTCGATCCGCGACGAAGACCCGGTGCTCTTCTTCGAGCACAAGAAGATGTACCGCTCGGTGCGCGGCGACGTCCCGGACACGGAGTACACCGTGCCGCTCGGCAAGGCCGCGGTGACCCACCCGGGCTCGCAGGTGTCGGTCATCGCGTACGGGCTCATGGCGCACTACGCGCTCGAAGCCGCGGACCGCGTGGCGGACGACGGGATCAGCGTCGAGGTCGTAGACCTGCGGACGCTCCGCCCGCTGGACACGGAAACGGTCCTCGAGTCTGTGCGCAAGACCGGCAAGTGCCTGATCGTCTACGAGGACAACCGGTTCGGCGGCTACGGCGCGGAAGTCGCGGCCATCGTCGCCGAGGAGGCGTTCGACTACCTGGACGGGCCGGTGACGCGCATCGCGGGACCGGACGTGCCGGGCGTGCCCTACAACCACGTCCTCGAGGACTGGTTCATGGTCAGCCCCGAGAAGATCGAAGCCGGCATCCGGACGCTGGCGGCCTACTGAGGAACGATGGCGGGCGACGACGAGTTCCAGGCGCTGTTCGATCGATTCAAGGCGACCGGCGGCGATCCCCGCTGGGGCGCGGCGCAACGCGAGGGCAACCCCGCCGTCCCACTCGTAGTCGCGGCGGCGCCGGAGCGGCAGTCGGGCGAACGAAAGGACACTCAAAGACTGGTCCCTTCGGGTCATGCGCTCG
Organism: uncultured Anaerolineaceae bacterium; assembly: GCA_964522905.1. Classification (GTDB taxonomy): domain Bacteria; phylum Chloroflexota; class Limnocylindria; order Limnocylindrales; family CSP1-4; genus SPCO01. The sequence continues at coordinate 2,540 of CAZFXH010000286.1, read as the reverse complement.
GCGCCGCTCTTGCGTAGCCTCCTGACAGCGCGTGACGCTACGCGAGGAGACGACGCGATGGCTCGGCCGCGATCACCCTCGACGCCGGAGGGCGCCGACAGGATCAGCATCATGCTGGTCGAATCGAGGGCCCTCGCCGGCCTCGGCATCCGCGGTGTCCTCGACCGCGAGCCCGACCTGGAGGTCTTCGCGGAGGTGCGCTCCGCCGACGACGCGCTGGCTGCGGCAGAAGATCGCGCCCCCGATGTCATCGTCCTCGATGTCCAGCTGGAGGAGCCGTCGACGAGCGCGGCCACGCAACGGCTTGCCCGCGACTCCCCGACGTCGGGGATCGTGGTCGTCGGGCGTGAGGACGACGATGCGAGCATCCTCGAGGCCATCGAGATCGGCGCCATGGGCCACGTCGCCGCCCTCGCCGGGCCGGCCGAGCTGGTGGCCGTGATCCGGAAGGTGGCTGACGGTGAGGATCCGCTGCGGGAAGAGGTGATCGGGAGGCCGGACCTCATCGACAAGATCATGGAGGCCTTCCGGGAGAGCGCCCGTCGCGCCGACGGATCCGCATCCAATCCTCTGGCGCCCAGGGAGCTGGAGGTCCTCCGCCACGTAGCCGCCGGGATGCGGAACCGCCAGATCGCGGCGCTCCTCGAGGTCAGCGAGCAGACCGTCAAGAACCACGTCTCGTCGATCCTGCACAAGCTCGGCGTGCCCAACCGCGTGCGCGCCGTGACGTTCGCGGCCCGCCAGGGCTGGCTCACCCTCGATGCGGTCCGCTCGGAGGCGGATGCGGACGCGGAGAGGGAGTCGACGCCCACGCCCTGAGTCCGCGCCGTGTTCCAGGCGCCTCATCCCCGGGAGACACCGGGTGCAGCCCAAAGCATCCACCGGTGGACGCGCAGGGCCTTGAGCGCCCGGCAGTCCGTTCGACTCCTGGGAGCCCCGTGGGCACGAGCCGATAGTCGGCTGACGCCATCGAGCGCATCATGCACGCTGACCACCGTGGAGGGCCGACTCGACCGGCATCGCCGTGTTTCGTGGCGCGGGTCAGAAGTCGCGGTAGCGCCAGGGGCTGACCCCGGCTTCGGGATCGGCTCGCGCGAGCCGGACCATCCACACGAACCCGAAGATCACGCCGAGGACACCGAGCCAAAGGAGGACCTCCTGAGGAAGCCACTCCCGTAGGAACATCGGGCTAGGCCCGCCCGGCGCTGCGATATACATGAGCCCGACGACCAACGGCGCCGCGATGGCGACGGTGAACTCCAGCCGGATCAGGATGCGAACGCGTCGCAGGCGTCGCCGTCTGGTCTCGAGTTCGTCCATCAAGGCACTCTACCCCCTCGCGCGATCGGGAGTCGCGGTCCGTCGCTCGACCGACGCGGCTGGATGGGCGACACTAGGGCTCGACTGATACGCCCACCGCGCGCCGACGGCGTTCGGCGCCATCCGGAGGACCTGCGAACGTGGCGAAGGTGACGATGCCCCAGCTCGGTGAGAGCGTCGCCGAGGGGACGATCGGGAAGTGGCTCAAGCAGCCGGGCGACACGGTCGCGAAGTACGAGCCGCTGCTCGAGGTCATCACCGACAAGGTCAACGCGGAGGTCCCGTCGCCCTACGAGGGCGTCCTCAAGGAGATCCTGGCCGAGGAAGGGGCGACGGTCCCCAACAACGCGGAGATCGCGATCATCGAGACGGCCGAGGAGGCCGGCGGCGACGCGCCCGCGTCGGCCGCGCTCGAGAAGGAGGGCGGACCGCAGGCGGAGGGGACGACCCAGGTCGAGCCGCGCGACATCGATGCGGCAGCCGGTGACAAGGGCCCCGCCGGCTCCGACGAGTCCGCGCCGGCCGACGCCGAGCGTGCCACAGCCACGGCCCCGGATGCACCCGCCGCACCCGCCCCGGTGGCGGAGCAGACGGAGGCGCCCGAGGCCGCACCGGCCCCGGCTGCGACGGCTCAGGCCGCGCCGGCGGCCCTGGCCCCGCCGACCGCCAACGCGCCCGCCAGCGGCGATCCCGATGCGCGCATGACGCCCGCGGTCCGCCGGCTCTTGCGCGAGCACGCCCTGCGGCCCGACCAGATCGTCGGTACGGGCAGTGGCGGGCGGATCACCCGCGACGACGTTCTGGCTGTGGTCGAAACGATCCGGACCAGCGGCACGCCCGCGGTCCCGGTCATGGACCAGGGCAACGAGGCCGCGGTGCCGACGGCGGCGCAGCCCGCCCCCGCGGCTGCGCAAACCGCCCCCGCGGCTGCGCAAACCGCTCCCGCCGCGCCACCGGCCCGCATGCCGGCCGGCGCACCGGTCGAGTTCCCCGAGGGCACCGACGAGGTCCTCCTCCCGATGACGCAGATGCGCAAGGGCATCGCCGCGCAGATGACCAAGGCGCTCGCCGTCCCGCACGCGTACGTCCACATGGAGGTCGATGCGACCAACCTCGTCAAGGTACGCGAGCAGGCCAAACGGGACTACCAGGCCCGGGAGGGCATCTCGCTCAGCTACGTGCCGTTCGTGATCAAGGCCTCCGTCGCCGCCCTGCGCGAT
>CAZFXH010000285.1:0-5291 GCA_964522905.1 uncultured Anaerolineaceae bacterium | reverse complement strand
GACTCGCGCACGCGCCGGGCGATCCGCTTGGCAAGCTCCACGTCCGCGGTGTCGAGATTGATGTTGTAGGCGATCAGGAACGGCCGCGCCCCGACGGCGATCGCGCCGGCCGATGGGTGCAGGTGGGACGGACCGAAATCGGGCTCCCGGCCACGCTGGCCGATTTCCGCGCGCAGGCCTTCGTACTGGCCGCGGCGGACGTCGGCGAGTTTCTCGCGTTCGGGCCGGGTGGCCGCTCGCGCGTAGAGGTACACCGGGATGTCGAAGCGGGCGGCGATGCGCTCACCGAACGCCCGCGCCAGATCGACGCAGGAATCGATCGTCGTGTCAGCGAGCGGGATGAACGGGACGACATCGACCGCACCGATGCGCGGGTGCTCGCCCTCATGAGCATCCATATCGATCTCGTGGACGGCGACCTCGACAAGATTCTCGAGGGCGCTCGTCACCGCGTCGTGCTCGCCCGCGATCGTGAACACCGACCGGTTGTGGCTCGCGTCGCTCGTCCTGTCGAGCAGGGAGACACCGCGGACGGCGGAGATCGCGTCCGCCATCCGGCCGACGACATCAAGACGGCGGCCTTCGGACACGTTCGGGACCGATTCGACGAGCACGTCCAGATGCTAGCGACCCGGCCCCCCGCCCGACGGGCTGGCGCGCAGTGGACGCGGAGAACGAGAGACGCCGGCCGAGGGTCAGTTGACCCCGCGGCCGGCGTGGAATGGCCTGGCTACCTCGTGAATCTGACGTCAAGTTCCTCGGACGTGCCGTCGGCCAGAACCACCGTCAGCGTCCCGCACCACGTCGCCCAGGACTTCTGCGTCTTCCACACGAACTTGTACGTATCCGATGCCGGTGAGTACGAGAACGGCTCGGCGGAGACGGCGGCGATCGGCGAGCCGATGGCCGCGCCGGTGGTGCAGTCCGTTCGCTGGAAGGTCGGATCGCCGTACAGGACCGCGAGACCCCGGTCGCCACCCAGTGAGAAGCGAACGGGCAGTGTCTGACCGGCCTTCAGGGTCGTCACGCCGGAGGCGGACGCGGGATTCTGGAAGCCCCCGAAGTCGTAGGACAGAAGATCGGCGCCGACCAGCACGGGGTCATGGTCGGACGAGCGGTAGGCATGCGGCGCGAACAGCGTCTCGATGTGGCCCTCGGACTTGAAGTCGGTGTTGTAGTCGAGCACGATCGGTTCGTCCGCGTTGATGTGCCACTCGGTCGTTCCGGTGATCTGGGAAGGCAAGGTCGCGTCGGCCAGGGCATGGTCCAGGTAGCCCGATTGGCCCTGGAAGACGAACGAATAGGCCTCGTCGCCGAGGAACGTCCGGATCATGTTCTCGTAGCCGGCGTCCTCGAAAACGACGATCGGGTCCTCCTCGGCGTAAGCGTTGAGGTCGCCGATGACGATCGCATCGAGGTCGCCACTATCGGTCGGGTCGCTGGCGATCCAGTCGACCAACGCTTCGGCAGCGGCGACTCGGGTCTGGTTGCAGTTCCCCTGACCGTCGCCCATGTCCGGGTCGCCGGCGCAGGCCGATCCCTTCGACTTGAGGTGATTGACGATGACCGTCGCCTGCCCGCCCGTGGCCGTCGACTCGAAGGTCTGCGCGAGCGCGGGCCGGTTCAGGGTGTCGACGAAGCGCGTGTCCACGGTGGAATCGAGGATCGCGTGATCACCGACCGGCGTGGCCGACGCGGGCTGGTAGATGAACGCCACCTTGATCGCATCGGTCCCGATGGTGCCCGTGTCGATGAAGTCGTACGTGCCATCGCCGAGGATCTCGTTGAGTCCGTCGACGAGGTCCTTGACCGCCTCGAAATCGTTGTTCTCGATCTCCATGAACCCGACGACATCGGCGTCCAGACCGATGAGCGCGCTCAGGATCTTCGCCCGCTGGCGATCGAGCTCGAACGTCGTGCTCGCCCCGCGGCACTCCAGGAGGGACGGACCGCAGAGATTCGATCCTTCATTCAACGTCGTGAAGTAGTTGAGGACGTTCATCGACGCGATCTTGATCGTGCCACCGACCCCATCCGGGCTCTCGGGGCGCGGATTGGTCGGCTCCCAGGTCGGCAGCGTCGCGGTCGGCTGGAGCCGATAGGTCCCGAAGCGCTGCTCCAGGACGAATGTGCCGCCGTCGGTGGTGTCACCGATGCGTAACGTGTTCTCGGCACTCAGCCCGCCGGTCGGGTAGAGAGTCGGGTCGATGTTCTGCCGGTTATCGCCGTCGTCAAGCACGATCCGGTTCCGGTCGTTGGCGGCCTGAAGGGCGATGGCCGGCGCGCCCGGCTCCACGATGTTGGTCGGGGTGATCAGGCGACCGCCCGAGGACAGGACGACCTCGCCGAACCGCCCGAGGGTGAATGTCTCGGTGACGGTCAGTTCCTGGTCGATGTCGACGAGCATGCCCTCGTATCGCTCGGCGAAGGTCAGCGACGAGAACGGCAGGCTGACGCTGGTCGGGGTGACCGTCTGGCCGGTGGCGCAGACGACCAGATTGCTGACACTAGTGAGTTCCGTCAGCGTGACGCCGCCGGTCGTGAACTCCGTGACCTGCCCCTTGATGCGAACGAGGTCGCCGACGGCGTAGGTGGCGCCACCGTTGGGCTCGAAGATGAAGATGCCCTCGGACGTGGCCGGGTCGGCGTCCTGGTCGGCGTCTTCCTCCTGCACGTGGAGACCCTGGAATCCGTTGGTGCCCGGATAGGCGCCGACGACGACGCCCTGGATCTCGACGGTGGCACCGACCATGGGCGAGGCGAGGCCGCTGCCCTGGACCTGGTGGATGAATGTCGCCGGATCGCCGCACGCGCTATCCGAGGCGACCGTGAAGTCGAATACGTGGTTCGCCACCATCGCATTCGGTGGATCGTCGGTGTCCTGGTCGGTCACGTTGGCCGCGACGATCGTCACGGTGCAGGATTCGCCGCCGGCGAAGTTCGTCGTCGGGTCCAGCGTGAAGCTCCCGGGCCCGCCTGACGCCGTCGCCGCGTGGGATCCGGTCGTCGCGCAGCTGATCGAGAACCAGCCATCGGTGACGTCCACGGGCTCACTGAAGTTGATGGTCAGGTTCGCCCAGGAGGGAACGCCGGTCGCGCCGGCGCTTGGGAAGGTCGACGCGACGCGCGGGGCCGCGTCTTCCGAGGACCGCGGGTTCGGATCACCGGCCGTGAAGTCGGCGGCATTGTTGTTCGTGTCCGTGGCGCCTTCGTCGTCGCGGAGGGCGGCCGTCGTGTTGGTCAGCGCCGGGGCCGCACCAGCACCCTCGAAGCAGTTGGCAGTGCCGTAGCCAACGAAGTCCACGATGGCGCCGCCTGTCGGGCAGGCACCTGTCAGCGCGGTCGTGGAGGCGACCAGGGCCACCTTGCCCGAGCCCGCGGCCATCGCGATGGTCCCGATGGCGTCCGGGTTGGGCAGGGACAGGGTCCCACCGGCGCCGGCTGCCTCCTGGATCAGATAGTGCTTCCCAGCCTGGACCGACCCGGTCAATGGCGTCACCTGCCACGTGGAGCCGGCCGAAGACGCGTATTGGACGGACCAGCCGGCAACGGACACATCCGCCGCGCTGCGGTTGAACAGCTCGATGAAGTCGTTGCGGTAGGTCGCGCCGCTGTTGCCGCCGCCACCGTAGACCTGGCTGATCTTGACGTCCGTGCTGACCACGACGGGTGAGGCCGTCGTGAAGCTGACAAGAACGTCGGCCGCCATCTGGTCGGGAGGATCGTCGGAATCGACGTCGTGGACCTTTGTCCTGTCGATCGTGTAACTGCAGGTCGCCCCGGCCGGCAACGGTGGGATGTACACGAACTCGAACACCGTCGGGTCGGCGGTCGGGGCCAGAGTTGCGTCCTCGCAGGAGAGGATCGCGGCCTCGGCGTCGAGGGTCACAGGTTCGCTGAACGTGATCTTGATCGGCGCATTCGTCGGGACGTCCGTCGCCCCGTTGGCCGGGGTCACCGAGGCGACGGAAGGAGCAGCGTCGCCATCTTCACACGGTGCAAGCGGGGAGGCCGTGTTCTGTGGCGCCGGCGACCCCACCGTGAAGTCGACGCTGTTGCTGTCCGTATCGATGCAACGGTTGGTTCGTGCGGCCGACGTGGTGTTACTCAAGGCCGCGGTCGGAGCGGTTTCAGAGCAGTTGGCCGCTCCATAGCCCACGATGTCGACAACGGAGGCACCGGTCGGGCAGGACACCCCTGCCGCGATCAGCGTGGCGGTGTTGAGCAGCACCACCTTCCCGGCCCCGGCCGCCATCGCGATGGTGCCCGTCGCGTCTGGTGTCGGCAGCGGTGTGGTTCCGCCGGCGCCCTGCGCTTCCTGTACCAGGTACGCCTGACCCGGCGCCAGGGAGACGTCGCCGAGGTCGGTCTTCTGCCAAGTCGTGCCCGCGGACGAGGCGTACTGGACCGACCAGCCGCCGAGGGAAACGGACGCGGAGCCGCGGTTGAACAGCTCGATGAAGTCGTTCGTCAGCGTGGCACCGGAGTTGCCGCCGCCGCCGTAGACCTCGCTGATCACGACGTCCGGCGAGACCGCCAACACGGGTTTGGCAGCCGATGCGGGAAGCACGGTGATCGCCATCGCGGCGATCAGGGCAAGGATCAGGGGGCGCGTCAGGGGGCGCGTGGGGGCGCGGTGAGTGACGGACACGACTGGTGGTCCTCCTCCTCGAAGCAAGTGCCACTTCGGTATCGGCCACTGTACCGGGCGGAGCCATACCAAAACCCATACAACCGCCCCAGACCGCACCATCGATGGTGCGTGTTGGCACCGGATGTGCGTCGCGTCAACATCGTCACTGCCGCCGAGGCGGCCACAAATGCCTCGTCGGGCGGTGGCGACGGAGCCGTTTACCGATCCGAGGGGCTGGAACTTCCGGTGAACCCGCTAATCCCCGAGCATCGGCACCCGCACGCCGCGCTCCCCGGCCACCTCGATCGCCCGATCGTACCCCGCGTCCACGTGCCGCAATACGCCCATCGCCGGATCCGTCGTGAGCACCCGCTCGAGCTTCTGGGTCGACAGCTCCGTCCCGTCCGCGACGACGACCATGCCGGCGTGCTGTGAGTACCCGATTCCGACGCCCCCGCCGTGGTGGATGGATACCCACGATGCCCCGGCTGCGGTATTCACGAGGGCGTTGAGCAACGGCCAGTCCGCGACCGCGTCGGAGCCGTCCGCCATCCCCTCCGTCTCGCGGTTGGGTGAGGCCACGGAGCCCGCGTCCAGGTGGTCCCGACCGATCACGATCGGAGCCGCCACCTCGCCGGTCCGGACCAGCTCGTTGAAG
>CAZFXH010000284.1:0-20351 GCA_964522905.1 uncultured Anaerolineaceae bacterium | reverse complement strand
GTAGGTCGTGCCGGCCGCGAGGTTCGCGCTGGGATCGAGCGTGGCCGTCCGCGACGGGCCGTCGTAGGTCACGCTGGCGGCGACCGGGCCGCCGCTGCTGGCGAGCGTGAAGGTCGTGCCCGACACGCCGCTGACCGGCTCGCTGAAGGTGGCCGTGACGTCCGATCCGACGGCCACGTCGGTGGCCAGAGCGGCCGGGCTGCGGCCGGTCACGGTCGGCGCGGTCGTGTCGGCCGCCGGGGCACCCGGGCGCAGCGCGACCAGTTGCCCGATGTTGATCCCGGAGTTGGCCGCCAGCGCGATCCGCGTGCCGGTGGCGCCGGCCGCGCCGAGCAGCTGGTCGTGGCCGCCGGTCGTCACCTTGTACTGGTTCGTCGACGGCACCGCCTGGTCGTAGCGCTCGGTCATGCCGGCGGGCGCGGTCTCGCTCGTCAGCGTCGCGATGCCGAACAGACCGACGAGCATGACGTCCGACTCGGTCGTCGTGATGGACGGCGCGGTGATCGAAGTCGAGGACGCGTTCACCTGGCCTCCGTGGGCATCGACCGGGCTCGCCGGGTCGACGCCGGCATAGGCGACGATGCCGCCGGCGGCCGAGTGCGACTTCGATAGGTCGAAGGTGTAGGACGTCGGCTCGGACGACCCGGCGATCCGCACGAAGACGGCCTGCCGTATCGTGTTGCCGCTGATGTCCTGGCGGACCAGCGCCCAGCCGGCCGGGGGGGTGATCGTGGGGTTGCCGCGCACCGAGACCGTCGCCAGCATCGCGTCGCCGGCGACCACCGGAGCCGGACGGGGCAGAACCAGGGAGGTGGCAACGACGTTGCTACCCGAGGCGGCGCCCTGGAAGGTGATCTCGGAAGAAGCCTGGCCGGTGGTGAAGGTCCAGCTCTCCGGCGCGAGCGGGTTCCCGGCCAGGTCCTGGATGCCCGTGAGGAGCCGAACCGTATAGGTCGTCTCCGTCGCCAGGCTGGAACTCGGGTCGAGCGTGGCGGTCCGCGACGGGCCGTCGTAGGTCACCGAGGCGGGCACGGAGGTAGTACCCGGACCCTGGAGCGTGACCGTGGAGCCGCTCACGCCCGTCACGGCCTCGCTGAAGGTCGCGTTGACATTCGTCATGATCGAGACGCCGGTCGACGCGGGCGCCGGAACACGGTCGGTGACGGTCGGAGCCGTGCTGTCGGGCGCGGCCGTCGTGAATGTCCAGCTCGCAGGGGCGAGGTCGTTGCCCGCCAGATCCTCGATGCCCGCGAGCAACCGCGCGGTGTATGTCGTCCCGGCACTGAGGTTCGAGCTTGGGTCGAGGGTTGCCGTGCGAGTAGCGCCGTCATACGTGACGGCCGCACCGACCACGGCCCCTCCTGGAGATTCCAGGTGGAAGGTCGACCCGCTGACGCCCATGACAGGCTCGCTGAACGTCGCGGTCACATCCGTCCCGACGGCCTGATCGGTCGCGCCTGGCGCCGGCAGGCGGGTCGTCACGGTCGGCGCGGTCGTATCGGCGCCACCGCCGCCGAAGATGTCGCCATGCCAATACCGCTTCGTCGTGTCCTCGAACGCCATGACGATCAGTCCGGACTCCGTCGTCACGTTCTGCTTGGTGCTCGTGGGGTTGTTCATGTCGTCGCTGCTGGCGTCGTGGATGACGGTCGTTCCCACCCCGGTCCCGAAGCCGATCGACCCGCGCGGTGACGATTTCTCGACGATGGGGCCACCGTTCGACGTGTGCGTCATGTAGATCCGGAAGCGGTCATTCGCCTCGTCGACGATCAGGATCGGCCGCGTATGGTCCTGAGAGTCGGTCCCGACCGGATAGTTGGCCCAGGTCCCGTTGGTGGCGCGGACCAGGAACACCACCAGCGGGTCGGTGCCGGTCTTGACCGCTGCGTACACGCGACCACTGGCATCCGTCTTGAGGTTGAGGTGGTCGTCGGCAACGGAGGGGCCGGAGAAGGCCGTCTCCGCTGCCGACCACGTCGTGTCCGGCTGACCGTCCGTATGGATCGCGAACCTGTCGGCCGACGCGTCCTGGTTGCTCCACATCAGGCCGATCTTGTTGCCACCGAAGGCGATCAGGCTCGAGATGTCGTCTCCGTCGACGTTACCGGCGGCGGCCAGGGCGAATGGCGTACCCCAGGCCGAATCGCTCGTCGTGCTGCGGTTCACCCAGATCTGGCCGCCCTGCTCCCACGTCGCCCAGAGCTTGCCGGTGCTGTCCTTGTCGATGACGAGTGTCTCCGAACGGACCTGGTTGATCGTGGCCGGGAATCCACTGTCGAGCGTGTACGCGTCCGTCGTCGCGTTGTAGCTGTAGCGATACAGGCGGGACAATCCCGAACCGTCGCTTTCGCTGAACATGTGCGAGGCGACGTACAGCTTCGTCCCGTCCCAAAGGACATCGGCCCGTGTGGCATTGCGGTCGTCGAGCTGCGTGCCCGTGCGCGACCACGTTTCCGTCGACCGGTCGAGCTTCCAGATATAGAAGTCCGACGTCCCGACGTCCCACATGCTGGCCCACCAGATCCCGTCGTTGAACCAGAGCTTGGCCTGGGGCTTGGATCCGGACGGGGCGGCGCCGGCATCCGTGCCGTCGGGGCCCTGGAAACCCACGTCGCCGGGATCCGCCCTGACGGCCATGGGGCCCAGCACGAAAGCGCCCATGGCCAGCAGCAGGGGCGCCAGACGCAGGGCAGGGCGAAACCTGGGTCCAAGGAGCTCGCCGGGGAGGGAGGAGAGGAGGCCTATGACATTCAGCCGCTTCGTACTGCTGTCATGATCACGCTCGGGACGCACTGTGTTCCGGGCGAGCCGGTAGTCAAGGCTGGGCCGTCGCATGCGCGGGACCACGCGACGCCCGCCGACGCGGCCAGAGCGGCCCAAGCCGATCACTGTTACGCGCAACAGATCCTCCCCCGGACGTGGTGCTCGGCAAGCTACCAGCACGACGCCCTCGCGATGGCGATCCGCCATCATCATGATCGCTGCCCACGGGTCCCGGTCGAAACGGAAAAAGAACGGATGATTGCTGACTGGGAGATTCGGGGGATGCCCGGTTCGGCGATACTGCCACTGATTGTAGGGGGCGGGAGCCGACGGTCACAACCCCGTGGATGGCCGTCACGGGCCGCTGCCGTTGGTCCATCGTTCGGGGGCGCGACCTCGAAGACCTTTCTTGGTGCCTCGGCGCACCACCCGATGGTTCTGGTCGGGGCGGGATACCGTGCATGGCGCCGGAGCCCTCCAGGCGCCCGCGGTACACTCGCCCGGGTCCACGCACGGTGCATCGGACCACCAACGAGCCGGTATCCCTATTGAACGACCTCCTCGGGTTCTCGAGCCTCATCGTCGTGTCGGCGGCCGTGTTCGGCCCCCTGGCCAGCTGGTATGCGGCGCGGCGAAGTCGACGGCCACTGGCATGGCTCATCCTCGGCGCCCTGTTGGGCCCGGTCGCCATGGTGCTCCTGGCCGTGGCGCCCCCAGGCCGCTGCGTCGCCTGCGACGCGGCCGTCCGAGGCTGGCCGTCGCGATGTGAGAGTTGTGGTCTCGAGTTCAGGCCCCGAGAAGCGGCGGCGGGACCGGCCGAGCCGCCGATCCAGTCCGACACGTGGACCGGGGACGAGCCACTTCGGCTCCATCCACGGTCGACTGCGCAAGAGGTTCCGCGTCCAAGACTCCTGGCGACCGAGCCGGCGCCAGCGCCCGTGCATCTGGCCGCCGCTCCGCCGACCGTGCCTCACGCAGGGATGGACGCAGGGGAGATGATGGCCACAGCAGTCTACTTCGGCGGCACCGTGCGATTGGTCGTGGGATCGCGATACGCCGTCGTCCGCCATGGCTCGATCCTTCGGTTGATGGGGCCGCTCGATCGCGACCCATCGATCGTTGCCGTCGAGTGCTCGCTCGACCGGGTCATCGCGACCGCGATCGACGATCGACTCGTCGTGAGCGACTCGCAACTGAACGGGCTGGCCTTCGCCCTCGGCGGGCTGGCCGGGGCGACTGCGAGTCAGCTCGAGGCCGCCCTGGCCGACGAAGCCTCGGACTCGCGCCGCGCCGCTCGATGACGACGCGATCGGGCGAACGGCGTTCCAGCGCCCGGCTCCCGGCGCCGGAGCTCATCGCCGTTCTCATGGCGACCGTGCTGTACGGTTCGGTCGCGTTCTTCGGTATGCCCACGGGCGCGACCGAGCGAGCGGTCTCACCGGACGCGTCCTCGGACGCCGGACCAACGCCGTCTCCCGGTAGCGCCGAGCCAAGCCCACATCCCCGCAGAGCCGACGTCGTCGCGATCCTCGAGATCGACGCCCGATTGCTCGCTGAGCGCGAGGCCCTGGTGGGCCTCCTGGCACGCTCCACCGTCCGAGGCTCGGAGGTCGCGGTCGTCCTGCGCCGCATCAGCGGATCGATCGCGCTCGTGATCGATCGTGCAACCCGGCTGAGCCTGGACCCGGACTTCCAGAGCGTGGGCGCCCAACTCGAGATCCTCTACGCCAACACCGACGCGACCGTTGATCGGGCCCTGGATGCGGCGCTCACGAGTAACACGGCCTACCGCGAAGCGGCCGAGCAGATCGTCGACCTGTTCGTGGATCTGCCCGATATCGATGCGTCACTGGAGTCCATCCTGACCCCGGCAGCCGCGTCGTCATCCCCCTCGCCGAGCCCGTCCGGAGCGGCGGTCTCCGGCGCGCCGACCGGCCCCCCCGCCAGCGGGAGCGGCCTCCCGTCGGCATCGCCCGGTCTGGTCGCGTCTCTCGACGACCCAACGGAGCGGTTGCAGGATCGGAGCTTCGAAGAGGGCCTGACCCGCTGGCAGGTCGTGACCAACCCCGGGGACCGAGTCTCCGCGGCGAGCGACACGCCCCTGGTCGGCGCGGGTGCACGCTCCATCCGGCTCGAGATCGCCGCCTCAGACCCTGCCGCATCGATCGTGGTCATCAGCCAAGGTGGGATCGACATCGCCGCCGGTCGCGAGTACGAGGTCCGTCTCGTCGCCGTCGCATCGACCTTGCGCCAGCTCCGGCTGCGCGTCGTCGGGACGCACCAGGAGACGCACGGGCTTGTGATGGCAGAGATCGGTCCGGAGGCGTCCGTGGCCTCCCTGCGCTTCACGGCACTGATCGACGATCCGTCCGCGAAGTTCCTGATCGAACTGCCGGGTGCATGGACCGGCATCGTGTGGCTCGATGACGCATCCATCGTGGAGCGCCCCTGAACAGCTCTCCCCTAGGGCAGGCGCGTGACTCGTACGTCGTCGAAGGTCAGACCAAGCCCGGCCGCGCCCGCCGGAGCGGCTACACAGAGGCCGTCGACCCGCGTCGCCTCCGGGGCACGCCACGGAAGGCCCGTCCGCTCGACGACGATCCGGTCGTCTCCGTCAACCAAGCGAACGTCGATGGTCTGATCGGCGATGCCGAGACGGAGCTCCGCCCGGTAGAACGCGCCGACCCGGAGCCGGGCACCCGTGGTCTCCCGGCCAGCCCCGCTCGACACGCGGACGCGAAGCTCGTCATCGACACGGATCGCCCCGAGCTCGGCGCCATCTCCACGGGCCATCAGGAGCGTCGTGTCCTCAGTTCCCTGGCGGTCGAGTCGGACGTCGGCGGCGATCGAGATCGATCCCGACCGCGTCGCACCGAACCTGCGACAGGGCCGCAATTCACCAGCCCCGTCTGTTCGGACGCGCGTAGCCGCGTCCTGACCCGCACGAAGCACATAGCTCACGGTCCCATTGGAACGGGACGGTGCCGTCTCCCACAGCGGCTGAGCTCCCTCCCCCACCGGGAAGGATGCATATGTCTCGTGGACAAGGTCGATCGGCCCGGTCGGCGCCGCCTCGGGTCCGTCGGGCGGCGGCCCGACCGAGCGCCCCGGGACGGGCCCCCCGAGTGAGGCCGCGAGGTGCACGTAGCGACCGGCCTGATCGTCCGAGGCGAGAACGACCAGCCCCGTGGAAGCGTCGACCGGCTGTTTCGTGGATGTGGCGTCATTGATCTCCAGTAGTCCGTCGGCGGCGATCACGGCCTCACCCAGGCCGACCGGGAACCGGATGTCGTCGAAGCTCGAGTGCTTGAAGTGGATCGCGCCGCCCCCGGTGGGTGCCGTCGCGAAAACGAGGGCCTCGTCATGTTCGGTGTCGAGCACGACGATCGGCCGTGTGTGTCGGTCACGGATCTGCCCGACCTGGTGACGCGACCAACGACCGTCGGTCCGATCGAGCAGGAGGACCTGGTCCCATCCGGGCTGAGAGGCCGGAACCGTGTCGAGGGAGGTCTTGATCACCGCGAACACCCGGCCGTCGGGCAACGTCCGGACGTTGAGGTGGTTGTCGGCCGTCATGAACCCGGCGACTACCGTGATCGCCTCGGTCCACGCATCGTCAGCATCGCCGTCCCTGTGGCTCGTCGCATAGATGGCCTCGTCCTCCTGGTGGCTCCAGAGGAGCAGCAGCTCGTCTCCGACGACCGTCATGCCGACCTGATCGGTCTCCACGTTGGTGCTTGCCACGTTGGGGACGAAGGGCTGCGTCCATCGGTGGATGTCGTCCTCGGAGTGGACGACCAGCAGGCGGCCCGCTGCGATGTACGAGACCCACAGCACCCCGCCCGGGGTCCGGTCGATCAACGGCGACTCCACACCTGAGCTACTGACGACGACCGGAAGATCCGGGATCGGGTCCCAGGTCCTCGTCGCGGGATCGATCGTGAAGGCGACTATGCGGACCGCGTGCACCGGCGAATCGCTCGATCCGCCACTGGCGACGTACAGCACGTCGTCCGCAAAGAGGACATCGGCCCGGGCGTACGGCCGCTCGTCGACGACGACGCCCGTGTCGTGCCATCGCTGGGTGCTCCAGTCGAGCCGATGGATGCGAGCCTCGCGCGAGATCGGCTCATGGAGCACGCCCCACCAGTCCCCGTGGGCGAAGAACAGTTTGCTCTGGTTCTTGTGCCGGGTCGGCGCGTTCACGGTGCGGTCGGCGCCGTCGAAGCGCCCGTCGACGACCACGACCGGCGCATCAAGCGGTGCAAGTGGGGCCCGGCCTGCCGCCATCGACGACAGGACGGTGGGCACCACGCTGGACCGCGCCGGCGGTTGGCGGACATCGGGCGTCAGGAGGAACAAGACGGTCAATGTCGTGCCGACGACACCGATGGCGATCGCCGCGAGCAGGGGGCGGCCGCTCATCGTGCCATGAGACGCCGAGCGACCAGCCGGCGCGCGAACGGATGCGGCGTCATCGACGGCGTCATGCCGCAGCGGCGGGTGCGGGACGCCGGGGGGGGAGGTCGTACCATGTATCGATGCAGAACGTCGTGGTGATCATGATCGTCGGCATTGCGGCGATCATCATGATCGTGGTCGCCCCTGCCGTCATCTCGCGCAAGGGGCAGATCACCCGGTTGCAGGTCGGGCTGGGCATCGGAGCCGGTCTCGTCGCGGCGTTCGCAGCGCTCGTCGCCCAGGTCGACCTGCTCCCCGACGGGCCCGATGAAGCGATGGAGGGCGTCTTCGTGGTCGGGATGACCATCGCCGCGGTCGTCGTCAGTTTGTATCGCATCGCGCGTGCCTGAGCCTACGACCCGCCGAACGGCACGCCGTTCGTCAGCGTCGTCCATCGGATGGCGGAGTGGCCCACGTCGCCATGCGGCCGGCGTTCCTCGACCAACGGCTCATAGGCGCTATCCAGCCATCTTGCGTAGGCAAGCTCCCAGACGGCGCTCGGAGCACGACGCCGAACCCGGTTGCTCCAGGGCCAATCGGAGTCGTCGGTCATGTATCGAGCGAGGTAGTCGACTGCCTGCTTGAGGGAGCCGCCTCCGGCGCCGATGTATGTCCAGAGATCGACCCCACGGCGACCTGCGATCTCGGCGGCTGCGACCTTGTAGTCGAGCGCCTCCTGCGTGTATCCCAGACCCGCCCGTCCCCGCGCGACCTCCGCCGGTATGTGGCCGTCGGCGGCCACCAGGTCCATGAGCTGGCGCCATTTCCCGATCGCGGCGTCGAAGCCGTCGCGATCGCCGAGGTAGTCGGTCAGGACGATTCGTGAAAACGTTCCGGCGTCGCCCCAATTGTTATCCAGCTCCGAGGCTGTCGGCAGCATCAGGTCGCGAAGCCAGCGACGAAGGCGCTCCTCCTCGGCCTCGGCCAGGAAGGCCGAGCCCTGCAGGAGATCGGCGGCGAAGACGAAGCCAGCCACCGTGCGACTGATGATGAGCGATGTCTGGCAGGCCCCACTGTCGGGGCACGTGCGCTCGGTCGAGGTCGTGGTGTCGACCCAGGCCATGATGTTGCGCGCGGCGGCCTCCGCGTACCGGTCCTGGCCGGTCACGGTCCAGGCGAGAGCCAGCCCGTACGCCGCCGCGGTGTCCTCCACGAAGGGCCCCTCAGTGCCTTTGATCCGGAGCCGTTCGGCCGGGTCCGGAGCGCGGTCGACGGCCCGCTCCGCCCAGGTGAGAAGATCGGCCATCGCGGACGCATAGGGCTCGACCGACGTGCGCGCGAGCCGCGCTCGCTCAGCGAGCCCGGCGGCGTCGGCGAGATAGCCGGACTGCCGCGGGAGCGGATCAGCGACCGGGCTCGGGGCGCCTGACGACCCGGGAATCGGGCCTGGCGCGTTCGGGGCCGATCCCGACAGTGGCGGTCCGAGCACCAGGACGAACGCCGTTCCCAGACCGGCCACCCAGACCCATCCCCGACGAGTGCGTCCGGCGCGCCGCGGCGGCGCGCTTCCGGGGGCTTTGTCGGGCGTTCGCGCGGGCGGGGTCATGTCGCTTTCTCGGGATCCTCGGCTGTTCGTCGTGGCGCGGCATTGTATCGTCGCGGCTCCGGGCCGACCTGCGAGCCCGCCGAATGAGGAGGCGTCGTGCGGTCCTGCGGTAGTGGGCGGGCATGACTTCGAGGAGCGTGCCCAGTGCGGCGGCGGTCGCATCGGCGTCGGCTGATGCATACGCTCGGGCCTTCAGGCAGCTCGAGCTGGCCGATGTCCGCTGGCTCCGCCTGCGCGATCGGCGCGACGGCGAAGAGGACGACCTGCTCGTCGCGCCGGACGACGTCCCCGCCGCGCGCCGATCCCTGGCGCTGGCCGGATTCCACGAACGTCCACAGCCCGGTCACGGAACGCACCGAGCCTTCTTCGGCTACGACGCCGCGACCGGTACCTGGGCGAAGCTCGACGTGGTGACCAGTATCGATCTCGGGCCGTTCCAGGAATGGCCCACGACCCTGGCTCACGGTTGCCTGGAGCGGCGAGTCCACGCTCCCGATGGAGCCCGACCGAGCGAAGACGACGCGTTCTGGACACTCCTGCTTCACGAACTCCTGGATCGACCCTTCACGGGCCTCCGGCATCCGACCCACCTGCGCGAACTGGCGCCAGGAGCACGCACCGATGGCGAGGGGGCGATCTTCGTCCGCGCTTCCACGAACGGCTGGTCGCCGCAACGGATCGTGGACCTGGCGGGCGCGGTCGACGAGGACGCCCTGGCGGATCTGGCGCGCGCCCTTCGGGCGGGTCTGACCGCACGGTCGCCCTTACGGGTCCGGGTCCGCCGTCTGCGCGCGCGGATGGGCCGTCGTTTCGGCGCGACCGAACCCCCGTTCGTCCGGCGGGGCCTGACGGTCGCGCTGCTGGGTCCCGACGGCGCCGGCAAGTCGTCGCTTGCCGCAAGGGTGGGCGACGGAGCGCCGTGGCCCACCCGACATATCTACATGGGCCTGTACGGCGGGCCTCGTCGCGGCGGATCGACGCGGGCCGGGCGCACTCGCCGCCGGGGCGTGCGTGGTCTCGGAACGGCGACTCGGCTGCTCGCCATGTGGCGTGGTTGGATCATCGGGTGGTGGCATGCGCGGCGAGGTCGCCTGGTCCTGTTCGACCGGCACCCGTATGACGCCCGGTTGGGTGGTACGTCGCGTGGCCTGGCCCGCCTCCGTCGTGCCATCCTCGCCCATGCGTTGCCGGCTCCGGATCTCGTGATCGTGCTGGATGCGCCCGCGGAGTTGCTCGTCAGTCGCAAGCCCGAACATCCGCTGTCAATGATCGAGGAGCAACGACGCAGATACCTTGGCTTGGCGGCCCGTACGCACGCCGCGGTGGTGGTGGACGTTGCGGGCCCGCTGGAAGAGGTCACCCGCCAGGTGAGGTCGTTGGTCGGCGACGCCCTGGCGAGGCGCGCACGGGGTCGGTGACCACATGCACCGTCCGAGGGCGCTACCGTTACGCCCGGTCGACAGCAGCGGTCGGCGATCCGTGACCTTCACGCAATGAGTGGACCGCCGCGACATGGGGGATCCGACCATCGATGACCTGAGGGTCAGCGCCGACGCGCCGAGTTCTGCGCCCTCGACGACGACCAGACAGATCCGCGGTTCCAGTCTCCTCCTGGTCGGCCGGCTCATCGCACTCGTCGTCAACATGCTCGTCCAGGTGCTCATCGTGCGGACCCTTGCCCAGTCCGAGTACGGTGCCTTCGCATACGCGCTGTCGCTGGTCATCCTGGGCGAGACGGTCGTCACCTTCGGACTCGATCGCGGACTCGGCCGGTTCCTCGCCGTCTACGATGAGGGCCGCGATCACCGCCGGTTGCTGGGCGCGCTCGTCATGGTCCTTGCGACGGTCCTCGGCCTCGGCCTCGCACTCATCCTGCTCGTCGTGGGTTTCCGGGACGCGTTGCTTGGCGCGACGGTCGCCGACTCCGAGGCGGCCGCGCTCCTCGTCATCCTGATCCTGCTCGCCCCGATCCAGGCTGCGGACAACCTCCTCGGCGGTGCGCTGGCGGTGTTCGCAAGCGCGCGATCGATCTTCGTGCGCAAGTACGTGCTTGGACCGGGGCTCCGGCTGGTCGTGGTGCTGCTGCTCGTCGCCGGCGACTTCGGAGCGGAGTTCCTGGCCGTGGGCTATGTCGTGACCGGCTTCATCGGCGTGCTGCTGTACGGCGCGCTGCTGCTCCGCGTCCTGCGAGCGCGCGGGATCCTGGGGGCGGTCCCGTGGCGCGACGTCCGCCTCCCCGCGAGGGAGATGCTGGCCTTCACGATCCCGCTCCTCACCACGGACCTCGTCTACGCCGGTCTACACACCTCGGATGCGCTGTTCCTGGGACATTTCTGGGGGGCGACGGCCGTCGCGGAGTACCGCGTGGTGCAGCCGCTCGTCCATCTCAACCTGCTCGTCTACTCGAGCTTCACCATCCTGTACCTGCCCGCGGCCTCCCGGCTGTTCGCACGCGGCGAGCGCGAAGGCGTGGCCCAGCTGTACTGGCGAACGGCCATCTGGATGGCCGTGATCTCGTTCCCCATCTTCGCCCTGACGACCTCCATGGCCCAGCCGATCACCGTGGCGCTGTTCGAGGAGCGGTATGCCGGCTCGGCCATCTACCTCGCCATCCTCTCGGTGGCGGCGTACCTGAACGTGGCGCTCGGGTTCAATGGCCTGACCCTGCGCGTGTACGGCCTCGTGCGCTATACCGTTGCGATCAACCTGATCGCCGCCGCCGTGAGCGTGGCACTCAACCTCCTGCTCATCCCGGTGTGGGGCCCGATGGGTGCCGCCGTCTCCACGGCCACGGCCCTGATCGGGTTCAACCTGCTCAAGCAGGCGGGCCTGCGACGGGGGACGGGCATCAGCGTGTTCGATCGACGTTACGCGTGGGTCTACGCGATCATCGGGGTAGCGACCCTCGCGATCGCCGCTGTCCAGCTGGTCCTGCGACCGGGACTCGTTCCGAGCCTGCTGGTCGCGGCGGTGGCCTCGGCCGTCGTCCTGTTGAGCACCCGCCGAGCCCTCGACGTGGCCGGGACCTTCCCGGAGGTCCTCCGGCTGCCATTCGCCCGGCGGATCTTCGGTGTCTGAGTCGATCGTGACGCCCGACCGAGCCGGGTCCGTGCTGTCGCGCACGCTGGCGATGCCGTACGAGGTCGGCGCGAACCGTCGAGGTGCCGTCAGCGGGGCTGGCTGGATCTATGCACTCCCACGCCTCACCTACCGTTCGGTGCTGTGCTTGGGTGCCCCCGCGTTCGCGACCCTCGTGACTCTCGTTCGTTCGGCGGACCTGGTGGTCATGGTGGTCGGGTCCGGACGCGGACGGCGAGCCCTGGAGGCCCGCATCCGGTCCGAGGGATGGTCCGGCGTCCGAGTCGTCGCAAGCATGCCCGAAGCGGGCACGCAGGAATCGTTCGACCTGGTGATCTCCTTCATTCGCCGCGGCGGCCTGGTGGTGCGCGTGGACCCGGCAAGCGTCGCGCCCGGCGCCTCCGACCCTCGGCTGACGCTCGCCCTGACCCCGGCGCACGGGGAGGTGCGCTCCGCGGTACCCAGCGATGATCGAGACCTGCGCGATGCGATCGACCGCATGGGCCTGGCTGGCACCATCGCGAGCCGACCGCGCCTCGCCGCGATCGAACGTCGCCTCCGTCGCGCCACCAAGCTCGCGTGGCCGAGTCCATCCAGGACCGCCACGGTCATCGGCCCCTCGGACCTGGTCGATGGTGGCGTGCCGGCCTACATCTCGCGTGCAGCCGCCGCAGCGGGACGAGACCTGCAGGGTTGGGGCTGGGCAGTCGCGGCCCGGGGGGACTACGACTCGCAGAAGGTCCTGGTGCTGCTGCGTCCCGTGGGGGCGCGTACCCCGACCGGGATCGTGAAGGTGACACGTTCTGCGGAGCACGCGGCGCGGCTCGAGAACGAGCACGCGGCGCTCGTCCGGCTCGACGCCCTGCGCGTGGCCGAGGGACGCGTACCCGTCCCGTGGTTCGCGGGACGTCACGCCGGACGGGTGCTGCTGGGCGAGGCACTGCTGGACGGGGTCCCATTCACATCACTCGCCACCTGGCGCGCGGACTGCCCGCATCTCGACGACGCCCTGGGATGGCTGACCGCATATGGGGCGTCGACGCGGCGCGAGGTGCCGTCGACGGCCGTGTCGGCGGCACTGCTTCGCCTCCTCGACCGATATGCCGCCATCCACCGCTCGAGCCACGAGGAGATCGACGCTCTGCGCGGGCGCTTCGAGCGGCTGGGCGACATCGCAGGCCCCCTCCCCGTGGTCGACCAGCACGGCGATCCTGGTATCTGGAATCTGCTGGTCGACCCGGCCGGCCGAACCCTGTTCCTGGACTGGGAGGCAGCGGAGCCCGATGGATTGCCGCTGTGGGACCTGCTCTACCTGTTTCGAAGCTATGCGGTGTCAGCGAGCCGGCGAGCCGGGGTCCGCGATCGGCTGGACGGCGCCGCGCGACACATGCTGGATGGCTCGCCGCTCTCCGATCGGCTCGTGAGCGCCGTCGGCGCTTATCGGTCCGCCGTCGGGCTGCCGGGCGAAGCCGTCGAGCCGTTGCTGTACGGCTGCTGGGTCCACCGGTCGATCAAGGAGTCGACACGCTTGCCGGTAGACCGACTTCCCGATGGCCAGTTCGTCCGGCTCATCCGTCGCATGCTTGCGCGCCCGGCGGCGCCGACCCTGCTGCGCCTGATCGAGGGTGGATCATGAACGGCGACCTGCGAACCGTCGACTTCGACCTGCACGGACTCGTCGGCATCCGTGTCATGGATGCCACGCCGGCCGACCTCGAGGCCGTCGGCCGGCAACTCGGCCCGCTCCCCCGAACGATCGATCGCGCCCCGGACATCACGATCCGATTCGTGGACCGGATCGAGCCTCGGTCCCGACTCCGCTACATCGGCGCGAGGGAGGCCGGGTGGACCGACGACGCGTTCTACGTCCTCAAGAGTCGCAAGCAATCGTGTCTCGTGCGATTCCCGATCGAGCAGATCGGCGGGCCGTGCGAGATCGTGTGCCAACGCGGCCTGCCCGCAGTCCCATTCCTCATCGCGACCATCAACCTGACTGCCCTGGCGAACGGTGGGCTGCCGCTCCATGCGGGGGCCTTCGAGCTCGATGGCCACGGCGTGTTGGTCACCGGCTGGTCCAAGGGCGGAAAGACCGAGCTCCTCATGGCAGCGACCGCCGCGGGCGCCCGGTATATCGGCGACGAGTGGGTGTACCTCACGGCCGACGGCGCCATGCACGGTATCCCGGAGCCCATCCGCCTTTGGGACTGGCACCTGGACCAGCTGCCCACGGCGCGAGCCCGCGTGGGTCGGATGGATCGCCTCAAGCTGCGGACCTTACCCGTCGCGGGATGGGTGGACACACGGCTGCCCAGGACCGTGACGCGCACGTGGGCTGGGCGTCTCCTTCACCGCGCCGTCCCCGTCCTCGATGCACAGCGTCACGTCGACATGGCGCCCGAGCGCTTGTTCGGCCCGCTCCGCCCGCTGGCTGGGCGCCTCGACCACGTGTTGTTCGTGATCGGCGCCGCCGGCGACGCGATGACCGTCGAACCCATCGAGCCGGCCGAGGTGGCGAAGCGTATGGTGGCCTCACTGGTCAATGAACGGCTTGACCTGAGCGCACTCTACCTGCAGGCCAGATTCGCCTTCCCGGGCCTTACGAACCCGTTTCTGGAGCAAGCCGAGGAGCGCCAGGCCGAGCGGCTGGTCGAGTTCCTCGCGGGACGACCCGCTCACACCATCACCCATCCCTACCCGGTCGACTTCGATGCCTTCCTCGATGCCGCACGCAGCGTCCTTTGAGGCCGTGAACAACCCCGACCGGTCCAACTCCCGACTCGGCGGGGACCCGCTCTCGCGCGACCATCGGCTCGAGCTGGCTCGCCGCATCGATTGGCGGTTCCTGCTCGCTGACCCGCGGCTCGGCCGGGTCAGCGTCGGCGGCCGACCGGACGACGGCCTGTTGGCTGCCCTCGGCGCGGCGACGCGGGATGAGGACGGTCCCGCTGGCGTGACCCGCGTCGGCGACGATGGGGGCGAAGCCGACTGCGTGGTCATGTCCGGGGCATTCGATCCAGCCGAATTCGCCGCCGCGGCGGCTGCGGCGGCGCCGCGCGGCCGGCTGGTCGTGGAGATCGACCGCGCCCGCTTCGGTAGGACGGGCGGCCTCGCGAGCCTTGCCGCCGGGGTACGAATCACGCGGAGCCTCACCGCCGGCGGCTGGTCCGCGCGGACCTGGTTTGCCTGGCCTCACCGCTCCAGCGCTACCTCCTGGGCGGCGACCGACGACCACGCAGCAGTCCGCGCGCTGATGGCTCGGCGATTCCCCACGGGGCCGCTCCACGTCGCCGGTGGCCTAGCCGCCGGGCGCGCGGGTCGGCGCCTGCTGGAGGTCGTTGCACCCACGCTCACGGTGGTCGCCGAGCGTAGCGGTGAGGTGCCCCGACCCTGGTGGCCTCGCCATGGGCCGGACGGGGGCGGCGACGCAGCGGGGCTGCTGCTGCTGACTCCCAGGTTCCGCGCCTCGGCCCATGTCGTCGCGCTCCGCATCGATGGCGCGACCGGGCATCCCGACCAGGTCGTCAAGATCTCACGCCTGCCCGACGACCAGGGGCCAGCACGGGAAGGGGCCATCCTGGCTCGGCTGGCCGCAGCCACACCGGCCTGCGGGCGCTGGCCGGCCGTGATCAGCGCGGCAGGCATCGCCGATGGTTGGCCGGCGGTGAGCGAGACGACCATCGTCGGTCGCCCGCTGAGCCCCGACGTCGTCCGGTCCGACCCCCGAGCGGCGGCCGGCCGGGTCGAGGCGCTGCTCGCGGCATTGCCCATCCGCCCGCCGGGGGCCCGAGACGTACCCGTGCACGAGCGCCTGTCGAAGGCCCTGGCCGCGATCCGCGCCATCGCCGAGGGCCCAGGCGCCGAGCTGCGGCCGCTGGCCGATCGCGCCTCTGCCGTTTTCGCGGACCTCGACGGGATGGAGTTGCCCGTCGTCTTCGAGCATGGAGATCCGGCGCACCCGAACCTGATCCTCCTCGAGGACGGACGACTGGGCGCCGTGGATTGGGAGCGGGGCGAGGCCGACGGGTTGCCGCTCCACGACCTGAGCATCGCGCTCGCCTACATCGCCGCGGCGGAGCGTCGCGCCACCGAACCACAAGCGCAGGCGACAGCATTCACAGAAGCCCTCCAGCGTCCGGACGGGTGGGCCGCACAGGCCCTTGCCCATGCAGCGGCCCGGTCGGGGATCGACGCCCGGCTCGGGCGAGCCCTCGTCGTCGCCGCATGGACCCGATCCGTGGCCTGGTTGGCGACGGCGGTCGAAGCGTCCGTCGCCGACGGGACGTCGGTGGACTGGCTGATGCGTGATCGGGCCGTGGCCCTGTGGCGGACCTCGTTGGCGATGGCGGACGCCGGTTGATGCGCATCCTGTACGTCACAGCCGACCTTCCGTGGCCACTGACGAGCGGCTACCTCCGCCACTATCACTTCATCCGAGCCCTCTTCACCGAGTTGCTCGAGGCCCTGCCCGATCCGCGTCTGCGCGACTACGTCGCCGAGCACTTCGATCGGGGTCGCAACGCCGCGCGCCTTGAAGGCATCCCCGAGCATGCCGCGCGCCGGGGCGTCCCACGGGCTGGCGCGTGACCACGGTCGCCCTGGTCGGGCCGGACGGCGCCGGGAAGACGACGGTCGCCCGGCGACTTGATGACGCGCTCGGGATCCCCGTCCGCTACCTGTACATGGGCGTCAGCGCGGACTCGAGCAATGTGACCCTCCCGACAACGCGGGTGGCACGACGGTTGAAGCGAGCGGTCGGCGCGCCGCCGGACACGGCCGGTCCGCCGTCCCACGTGGCACGCGCGAAGGCGCCGCGATCACCGGTCCGACGTTTCGCCGCGCACCTGCGAACCGGCCTGCGGCTGGCCAACCGGACTGCCGAGGAGTGGTACCGCCAGCTCCTGGCGTGGAAGTGGCAGCGTCGAGGTGACGTGGTGATCTTCGATCGCCATTTCTACATCGATTACCACGCGTACGACGTGTCCACGAAACACGCCCGCTCGCCAAGTCAACGGATCCACGGGCTCCTGCTGAGCAAGGTGTACCCGAAGCCCGACCTCGTGGTGTACCTCGACGCGCCCGCGGAGGTTCTCCTCGCCCGGAAGGGCGAGGGCTCGCTCGATGTACTCGAGCGTCGCCGTGGCGAATACCGCGCCATCGCCGCCTTCGTGCCACGGTTCGTAGAGGTCGACGCCACGCGACCGCTCGACGAGGTCGTGGAGATCGTTGCGGGACACATCCTCAGCATCGCGAGGACCCGCCCGTGACGCGACCACGTCCCGGCGGCCGCCGGCATGTCCTCGTCACCGACGCTTCCCGTGGCAGCGCGGTCGCCTTCATCCGCTCGTTGGGACGGCGAGGCTGGCGGGTGACCGCGGCGGACAGCGACCCACGGAGTCTCGGCTTCCGGTCCCGCTGGACCACGGACCGGCTGGTCTATCCCGACCCGGTCGAGCGCACGGAAGCCGCCGTGGATGCACTCGCGCTCGCGGTGCGGCGGTCGGCCGTCGATCTCGTCGTCCCGATCACCGATGAGATCGGGCTGCCGCTTGCGGCATCGCGCGACCGATTCGAGGGATCGACCCGGCTCGCCCTGCCGGGGCCCGAGGCCCTGGAGGTCGCCCGCGACAAGGGGCGCACGCTCGACGTGGCGGTGCGCCTGGGCGTACCGATACCCAGCACCTGCCGCGTGGAGAGCGTCGAAGGGGCGGTGGAGGCCGCCGGGCGGCTGGGGTGGCCGGTCGTCGTCAAACCGCAGGTGTCGCGTCAGCCGCGCCCCGATGGGACCATCGACGCCTTCAGCGTCGCGTACGCAGGCGACGAATCAGGCCTGCGCGCACTCGTGGCTGACCTTGAGGGCCGGACGGGAATCCTGCTCCAGCGCTGGCAGCCGGGTGAGGGTCATGGCATCGAGCTGCTCGCGCATGAAGGCCGCCCGCTGGCGGCATTCCAGCACCGCCGGCTGCGAGAGGTCCCGGTCACCGGGGGGGCGAGCGCCCTCCGGGAGAGCGTCGCATTGGACCCGACGCTCTTCGACTACGCCAGCAGGCTGCTCGGCGACCTGAGCTGGACCGGGCTGGCCATGGTCGAGTTCCGGCTGACGCCGACCGGACCCGAGCTCATGGAGATCAACGGCCGCGTCTGGGGATCGCTGCCCTTGGCCGTGCGCGCGGGCATGGACTTCCCGGCACGGCTCGCCGACCTCATGCTCGAGGGGCCGCCACCTCCCGCGACGCCCGTGGCGTCCGAGTACGCCATCGGCGTCCGCGTTCGCAACCTTCGATTGGAGTTCACCTGGATGGGCAGCGTCGCCACGCGTCGACGACGATACCCGGACCTGCCGTTCCCCTCCCGCTGGGCGGCGGTGAGGGCGGCGGGCAGTCTGCTCGATCCGCGGATCGGTGACGACCTGCTCGTCCGCGAGGACCCGGCGCCGGGATTGGCGCAGGTCGGCACGATCATGCGCGGCATCGCTGGGAGACGTCGGCATGGTCGCTGACCGGCTGCGCTCCATCGGGGCGCGAGCGGTATCGACGATGGTCCGCGGACGCGTAGCCGATGGCCTTGTTGCCTCCCTCGAGCGGGTCGTGCCATCGCGTCGCGGCACGCTCGTCGTCCTGACCTATCACCGAATCGACCTCCCGGACGCTCGACCGGGATTGCTCCCAGGGCTGATCAGCGCGTCGCCGACGCGGTTTGCCGAGCAGATCGATGGCCTCATCCGATTCGCCCATCCCGTCTCGCTCCAGGATGTGTTCGATGCCCTGGACCGTCCGACCCGATTGCCCGACCGGGCGGTTCTCGTCACGTTCGACGATGCGTACCGCGACTTCGCCGTTCATGCGTGGCCCGCGCTGCGCGCGGCCGGCGTTCCGGTCACCTTGTTCGTGCCGACGGCGTACGCGGACGGCACGCGACCAGGCTTCTGGTGGGATCGCCTGTGGGCCGCGGTCCGGCTGACGTCACGAGCGTCACTGCCCGACAGTCCGATCGGCCCGCGGAGGCTGCGGACGGCGTCGGAGCGATCGTCCGCGCTTGCCGCGCTGAGGACACGGTTCAAATCCCTCGGTCATGAGGAGGCGATGCGAGAGGTCGAAGGCCTGATCATGGCCCTCGCCCCATCGGTCGCCGAAGCGGCGAGTCATGTGCTGCGATGGGACGAGCTGCGACGCCTCTCGGCGGAGGGTGTGACCCTCGCGCCCCATACGCGGACCCATCCGATGCTGGATCGGTTGCCGTTGGCTGAGGCCGTGGCCGAGATCGCCGGCGCCCGCGAGGACCTCGAACGCGAGGTGGGCCGAACGCCCGCTGCGCTGGCCTATCCGAGCGGCGGGCACGGCGGCGATGCCGTCGAGGCAGCCCGACGCGCCGGGATGACCCTCGCATTCACGACGGCGCGTGGCGGGAACGATCTCCGGCATGCGGATCCGCTGCGCCTGCGACGGATCAATGTCGGCCAGCGGGCTCATACACCGCTGCTCCGCGCCGAGCTGCTCTGGGCGTCCACCATCCTCGGGTCCCGAAGTTGATCTTGCCTGCGACGCTCATCCGCCGATCGCGGTGCATTCCCCGGTGCGGCGGCGAAACACCTGCCCTATGCAGCTTGGGGCAGCGCGCCTATCCTCTAATCCCCCCGCCACCCGGGTGCCCGATGGGACCCGACCGACTGCTGGAGTTGACCGTTGGAACTTTCCGGCTACCTGGCCACCGCTCGTCGCTGGTGGTGGACGCTGCTCGTCGCCACGTGGATCGCCGGCCTGGCGGGCTACGTGGTCGCAACCCGCGTACCGCCGACGTACGAGGCTCGCGCCCAACTCCTCGTCGGACCGTACGAGGGGGATCTCAACACCCTCCGGGCTTCCGGGCAGCTGGCCCTCACGTACGCCCAGCTCGTCACCGTCCGCCCTCGCATCGAGGAGGCGATCAAGCGACTCCAGCTGGAAACCTCTGCGGGCCAGCTCGTGGCGGCGACTCGCGTCACGGCCAACGACACGAACCGGACCCTGACCATCCGCGTGCAGGACCGGGACCCGGAACGAGCCGCGGAGATCACCAATACGCTTGCCGGTCTGCTGACCGAATTGGTCTCGCAAGGAACAGGTAGACCGGAGGGCGAGCTCCAGATCCTGGAGTTCGCAGAACCGCCAACGGCTCCGATCGCGCCGCAGGTGTCGTTGATCGCGATGCTCACCGCACTGGCAGGGCTGCTTGGCGGGCTCGTCGTGGTGGTCCTCATCGAGTACGTCGGGGCGACCGTGCGATCGCGCGACGACATCAGCCGGCTCGTTCCGGTCCCCTTCCTCGGCCAACTCGAGGGAAGCCGGTCGTCACACGCGCAACGCGGGCTCGTGGTCGACCGGATGCCGATCTCGCGCATGGCCTCGTCCTACCGGATCGTCGCCACGAAGATCGTCTTCGCCGACACCAAGCACCCGGTGACCAGCCTTCTGGTGGTCGGAGCTCAATCCGGCGACGGTACCGGCGAGACGGCGGCCAATCTCGCGAC